>NZ_JBEYTW010000035.1:0-79103 GCF_040643275.1 Spirillospora sp. NPDC047418 | reverse complement strand
CGACACGGCGGAGCGCCCCGGCTCCGGGCGGGGCACGGTGACGACGGCGGGCCAGGACCAGGCCCGCGCCTGCGCGGTCACCTTCGCGCCGCCGCCGACCGGGTCCACGGCGATCGCGGGGACGCCGTTCTTCAACGCCAGGACGAGGCCGTGCAACCGGGTCGTCACCACCAGGTCGAGCCTGCGCAGCGCCGACTCCAGCTCGGCGGCCGTGCGGAACAGCCGCCAGTCGCGCGGATCGAGCCGCGTGTCCAGCGGCAGCCGCGCGCATTCGCGCCCGGCGAGCCACTCCGTCAGCTCCCCCTCGATCCGGTCGTGCAGCCCCCGCCCGCCGTACTCCCGCTGGCCCGGTGCGAGCACGACCCCGGCCACCGGCACCGACGGGGTCGCCGGCAGCGCGGCCAGGTCGTGCCGCGGCGCCGCCGCGGGCGTGTCGCGGGCGAGCACGGCGTCGAACCCGGCGGCCGCCGGATCGTCCGGGTCGATGACCGAGACGCCGACGGCGATGCGGACGCAGCCCGCGTACCGGCGGTGCAGCTCCTCGACCTGCCGGCCGTGCAGCGGCCCGCAGGCGAACACCAGATGGGTGAACGAGGCGGGGTCGGCGCGGTCGAGGTGCAGGCCGCCCGGCCGGAAGACGGGGCTCCAGGCCAGCCGGCACTCGACCCCCGCCCCGTCCAGCCCGCGCCGCACGGCCTCCATCGCCAGCACGTCGCCCGCCGTCGCCTCACCGTGCAGGAAGCTCGGCCATCCGGTCACCAGGACGCGCATCCGCCGGCTCCCGTCATGGCGACCTCTCCGGATAAGGGGTGTTCGGCTGCCTGCTACCCGCGGCCGCCCGTCCCATGTCCCCGCCCCATGTCTTCGCCCATGTCCCCGCCCCGCGCGCGGACCGCCCGGTGCCGCCGCCATGCCCCGCACAGCAGGTTGCCCTGCCCCTCACGTGACACTTCAGACACCTTCCGGTTTACGGACACGGCCCGATGGGCAGAGTCACCTCGCGGCCCACTCGCCAGCTCGGAGCCAAGTGCCCCGAACTGCGAGCCTGGGCCGCGCCACGTTCCACCCCGGGTCACGTCCGCGTCCCCCGGGTCACCCCCAGGACGCGGGCAGCGCCTGCGCCACGACCATGCCGCCGTAGGCGGCGCCGAGCCCCGCGGCGATACTGGCCGCCGCGTTCAGCAGCGCGTAGGACCGGGCCCCCGTCTCGGCCAGCCGCAGCGTCTCGTACCCGAACGTGGAGTAGGTGCTGAGGGCGCCGCAGAAGCCCGTCCCGGCGAAGGCCAGCACGCCGCCGTCCGCCGGCAGCGCCGCGAGCAGGCCCAGCAGGAACGATCCCGCGACGTTGACGGTGAACGTCCCCCAGGGGAACACCGAGTCGTGGCGGGCCTGGACCGCGCGGTCGGTCAGGTAGCGCAGCGGGGCGCCGAGCGCGGCGCCCAGCGCGACCAGCAGGACCGTCACTCGCCGTCCTCCGCGGCGCGGCGGCCGGCCAGGGACCTGGTCAGCCGCACCCCGGCGAGGACCGCGGCCAGCGCGGCGGCCAGCGTCAGCCCGAGGTAGGCCAGCCCCACCCGCGGCGCGCCGTGCTCCACCGCCCGCTGGACGTCGACGGTGTAGGTCGAGAACGTGGTGAACCCGCCGAGGACGCCCACCCCGAGGAACGGCCGGACCAGCCGGTGCGCCGGCCGCACCTCGGTGATCAGCACCATCAGCACGCCGATCAGCAGGCAGCCGGCGACGTTGGTCCAGAACACCGGCCACGGGAACTCGCCCGGCCCGTACGGGAACGCGGCGCTCAGCCCGTACCGCGCGAGCGCCCCGAGGACGCCGCCCGCCGAGATCGCCCCGAGCGTCTCCCACGGCGCGCGGCGCAGCTCGGCGCGCTGCCGCGGGACGTGCAGATCGACATCGGGGTCCACGGGGGGATCCACGGGGGGACCGGGCATGGCGCACTCCTACCAGTAGCGACCGCGTTCACCGGTAGGGACCGTTGGCGGACTGCGTCCGCGGTTCACCCCGTACCGGGCACGGCGGGCCCCACCGCCGCGTCCCCGTCCACCGGGGCCGCCCCGAGTCTACCGGGGCCCGCCGGGGCGATCTCCAGCCGCCTGACGTGCGGCTATCCGCGCGACCCCGGCGGCGCCGTGTGATCGCTGCGCTTCCGGGTAGAGGGAGCGCACCGAGCGATAGCCCCCTGCCCTCGCCGGCCTCGTCCGCAAAGGAGAGCACTCGCATGACGTCGGCGCAGACCACCCGGTTCAATGACGGCCAGACCGAGATCCTGCTCGCGGAGATGAACGGGCTTCCGGAGGGCGATCTCCGCAGGGAGCGGCTGCGGGCGCGCATCGTCGACATGCACGCGCCGCTGGTCCGCGGTGTGGCGCGCCGGTACGCCAACCGCGGCGAGCCCCTGGACGACCTGCAGCAGGTCGCCTACCTGGGGCTGGTCAAGGCCATCAACCGGTTCGACCCGGGCATCGGCGACCGCTTCGTCACCTACGCCTACCCGGTGGTGACCGGCGAGGTGAAGCGGCACTTCCGGGACAAGACGTGGGGCATCCGGGTGTCGCGCCGGATCCAGGAGCTGCGGCCGATCCTGCAGCGCACCGTGCAGGAGTACACCCGCGAGCACGGCCGCTCCCCCACCACCGCGCAGATCTCCTCCCTCATGGACATCACCGAGGAGGAGACCGTCGAGGTCATCATCGCCTGCGACGCCTACCGGCCGCTGTCGCTGGAGGCGCCGGCGGACGGGTCGCCCAGCGGCGAGAACGGCACGGTGGGCGAGTACCTCGGGTCCGACGACCCGGCGCTCGACGCCTTCATCGACGGCCACGCCCTCGGCCCGCTCATCGAGAGCCTGCCCGAACGCGAGCGGACGATCCTGCTGCTGCGCTTCTTCGGCAACAAGACCCAGACGCAGATCGCCGAGCAGATCGGCCTGTCCCAGATGCACGTGTCCCGCCTGCTCCGCGCCACCCTGGACCGCCTCCGCATGGGCCTCCTGGCGGAGGGCTGAGCGAGCCGCGGGCCGAGCGGGCGGCCGTCACGGCTTCGGCAGGGCGCACTTCCCGTCCAGCACGACGTCGTTGCCCGCACCGAGGCAGCGGGCGAGCAGGTACGTCTGCTGGCCGTAGTGGCTGCCGTGCCGGACGGTGATCCGGCCCTCGCGGTCGACCTCGCAGGGGTTGTTCAGCGTGCAGCGCTCACCGTCGTCGTTGCCGGTGTTGTTGACGGCGACCACGCGACGCGTCCGGGCGTCGATGACCGGCGAGCCGGACGTGCCGTGGATCGTCGCGCACTCCGGCGTGTACCGGATCGAGTCCTTCCACGTCCAGCCGGCCTCGCGCAGCCGGTACACGGACGCGTCGATCTCGCAGCCGTAGATCTTCCGCCAGTAGCCGGAGACGACCCGGATCTTTGTGCCGTCGTGCGGCCTGGCCGTGGACAGCGGCAGGGCGGTGGCGCCGTAGCGCTGCCGGATCGCGGCGTAGGTGGTGTTCAGCCGGTAGACGGTCACGTCGGTGTCGGTCATCGTGGCGTACTCGACCCGGGTCGCCTGGAGCGTGCCGAGGTCTCCACCGCCCGTCCGGTCGAGGAGCTTGAAGGTCCTGGACGACGGCTGGTCCACGACGACCTCGCCCGCCTTCGGCATCCCCGACTCCAGGCAGTGGCCGTTCGTCAGGACCAGCGCCGCGTCGGTGTCGCGGGAGCGCGGCCCCCGCACGAGCGACCCCGAGCAGTTGCTGAGCGCGACGATCCCGGTGAAGTCGACCGCCGCCCTCCCCTGGTGCGCGGCCTCCGGCGGGGCGGGGGCGGCCTGCGCGGTGCTCGCGGTGAGGGTCGCCGCACCGGCGACGGCGGCGAGGACGGCTGCGGCGAGGCGTGGGGGCATGCGGGGATCCTCTCGGTGGACCGGAGCGGGCCCCGGCCGGTGACGCACTGTCACCGACCGGATGCTAGATCATCACGGCCCGGATGGAAAGGACCGTCAGTCGACGTCCACCCAGCCGTAGGTGCGCTCCACGGCCTTCTTCCAGCCGGCGTAGCCGGTCTGGCGCTGCTCGTCGTTCCAGGTGGGCTCCCAGCGCCTGTCCTCGTTCCAGTTCTGGCGGAGTTCGTCGGTGGTGTCCCAGAACCCGACGGCGAGGCCGGCGGCGTAGGCGGCGCCGAGCGCGGTGGTCTCGGCGACGACGGGGCGCGACACCGGGACGCCGAGGATGTCGGCCTGCAGCTGCATGCACAGCTCGTTCGCCGTGACGCCGCCGTCGACCTTCAGCACGTCCAGGGAGACGCCGGAGTCCTCGCGCATCGCCTCGACCACGTCCCGGGACTGGTAGCAGATCGACTCCAGGGTGGCGCGGGCCAGGTGCGCGTTCGTGTTGAACCGGGACAGGCCGACGATCGCGCCGCGCGCGTCCGACCGCCAGTACGGGGCGAACAGGCCGGAGAACGCCGGGACGAAGTACACGCCGCCGTTGTCGTCGACCTGCCGGGCCAGCGACTCGCTCTGCGCGGCGCCGGAGATGATGCCGAGCTGGTCGCGCAGCCACTGCACCGCCGACCCCGTCACGGCGATCGAGCCCTCCAGCGCGTACACGGTCGGCTGGTCGCCGAACTTGTAGCAGACGGTGGTGAGCATCCCCGCCTTGGACCGGACGAGCTCCTCCCCCGTGTTGAGCAGGAGGAAGTTGCCGGTGCCGTAGGTGTTCTTGGCCTCGCCGGGCGCGAAGCACACCTGCCCCACCGTCGCCGCCTGCTGGTCGCCGAGGATGCCGGTCAGCGGCACCTCGCCGCCGAGCGGGCCGTCCGCGACGGTCGTCCCGTAGGGCTCGGGGGCGGACGACGGCCTGATCTCGGGCAGCATCGACCGCGGGATGCCGAAGAACGACAGCAGCTGGTCGTCCCACTGCAGGGTCTCCAGGTCCATCAGCATGGTGCGGCTGGCGTTGGTCGCGTCGGTGATGTGCACACCGCCGTTCCTGCCGCCGGTCAGGTTCCACAGCACCCAGGTGTCCATGTTCCCGAAGATCGCGTCGCCGTTCTCCGCGGCCTCCCGGACGCCGTCGACGTTCTCCAGGATCCACTGGACCTTGCCGGCGGAGAAGTAGGTCGCGGGCGGCAGCCCGGCGCGGTGCCGGATCGTCTCGCCGCGCCCGTCGCGCTCGAGCGCGGACGCGATCCGGTCGGTGCGGGTGTCCTGCCAGACGATCGCGTTGTAGTAGGGGCGGCCGGTGCGCCGGTTCCACACCACGGCCGTCTCCCGCTGGTTCGTGATGCCGAGCGCCGCCAGGTCGCCGTGGTGCAGGTTCACCTTGTTCAGCGCGGACTGGACGACCGAGCGCGTCCGCTCCCAGATCTCGGTCGGATCGTGCTCGACCCAGCCGGCCCGCGGCAGGATCTGCTCGTGCTCCAGCTGGTGGCGGGCGACCTCGTTGCCGCCGTGGTCGAAGATCATGAAACGGGTGCTGGTCGTGCCCTGGTCCAGCGCTCCGACGAAGTCGGCCATTACTCTGCCCTTTCTGCCGCGGGGCGGGTCCCCGTCAGGATTCGTCCTTGTTCAGGCCCGGCTCGAGCGTCTCCTCCACCTCCTGCTCGCGCGGGATGTTACGCCCGATGAGCAGGACGTAGAGCCCGGCGCCGAGGATTCCGCCGATCAGCGGCGCCGCGATGGGGACCCAGAAGTAGAAGTCCCCGTACTGATCTCGCCACGCGCTCCCGTACCCGGTGATGTACTGGGCGAGTCTCGGGCCGAAGTCGCGGGCGGGATTGATCGCGTACCCGGCCGCGGAGCCGAACGCCATCCCGATCGCCACCACGACGAACCCGATGATGAGCGGCGCCAGGTTGGCCAGCGGCGGCGCGTTGCGCGGGTCGACGAGCGCGAGGACGAGGAAGAGCAGGATCGCCGTGCCGATGATCTGGTCGCGGAACGCGCCCCAGGTGTGGATCGGCAGCGACCCGTTGCCGGGCATCGTGGAGAACACGAACTGCGTCTTGGCGGTCAGCCCGGGGTCGAACGCGTGCAGGATCTCGGTGTAGTTCCACCGGACGATCAGCGCGGCGACGAAGGCGCCGAGCGTCTGCGCGAAGCAGTACGGCAGCACCTTGCGCCACGGGAAGTCCCAGAAGACCGCGAAGGCGACGGTCACCGCCGGATTGATGTGCCCGCCGCTGATCCGCGCGCACACGTAGACCCCCAGCGTGACCCCGAAACCCCACGCCCAGGTGATGGCGTCGTGGCCGCCGAGGCTGTCCGGCGCGCCGAGCCCGCTTCCGGCGATGACCTGCGCGACGACGCCGACGCCGAACAGGATCAGGACCATCGTTCCCGCGAACTCCGCGATCATCTCCCGGACGATCTCCGGGACCGGCCATCGCGCCATCTCTCCTCCAGGACGTGTGACGTGGGCACGACCGCCGCGAACGTGGGCACGTCCGGCGGGACGGGTCGACAGGGGCGCGACGACGATGTCGGCGCGCCGCCCGGCAGGGCCCGTCCATGATCGTGACGGCGTCATGCTTCCCAGACTGAGCCGTACTACACGGTCAGTGGCCGCGGAATGCCTCCGCCAGCCACCAGGCGGGCCGGCCCCGCGTGACCTTGGCGTCCACGACCATCGGCCGGTCCCGCGGCCCCGCCAGCCAGTCGGCCACCGCGGCCAGGTCGTCCCGGCGCCGGACGGTCGCCGCCGCGCAGCCGAAGCCGCGGCCGATTGCGGCCAGATCCGCCGGCGGGAACGTCACCGTGTCCAGCGGGTGCCCGCCGGGGCCGAAGTGGTGCACCTCCGCGCCGTACGCCTCGTCGTCGTAGACGACCACGAGCATCCCGAGCCCGAGCCGGACGGCGGTCTCCAGTTCCGCGACCGACATGAGCGCGCCGCCGTCGCCGAGCGCGGCGACGGTGAGCCGGTCGGGCCGGGCCAGGGCGGCGCCGATCGCGCTGGCGAGGCCGAGGCCGACCGACTGGAACGCCTGGGTGAACACGAGCCCGTCGCCGTCGGGGACGTCCAGGAACATCGCCGGGTAGCCCATGAAGTTGCCGGAGTCGACGGCGACGGTGCGCTCGCGGGGCAGCAGGTCGTCGAGGGCGATCGTCAGCGTCCGGGGGTCGATGCGGGGGCCGCCGCCGTCGTCCTTGGCGTCCGGGAACTCCTCGTACGGGACGTCCCGCCAGCGCCCCTCGCGGGCCAGCCGCTCGGCCGTCTCGGGCGTCCGGTGGCCGGTCGCGCGGTGGCCGCGCGCCGCCAGCTCGGCGAGCACGGCCCGCGCGGTCTCGGCGGCGTCGCCGATCAGGCCGAGGTCGACCGGGTGGTGCGCGCCGAGGGCGCGGGCGTCCACGTCGATCTGCACGACCTTCGCGTCCGGGCCGATGAGGGCGCCGTGCCGCGTCGTCCACATGGTCAGCGAGCAGCCCCAGGCCACGACGAGGTCGGCGCGGCGGATCAGCTCCGCGGCGGCCGGCGTCGCGAAGCCGCCGCTGACGTCCAGCGCGAACGGGTCGCCGGCGAACAGCCCGCGCGCGACGGCGGACGTCGCGGGCAGCGCGCCGCAGCGCCCGGCCAGTTCGGCGAGCGGCTCGCGGGCGCCCGACAGCCGGGCGCCGCGGCCGGCGACGAACACCGGGCGGCGGGCGGCCTGCAGCGCGTCGGCGAGCCGGGCGACCGCGACCGGCGGCGGCACCGGCAGCGGCGGCACCCGGGCGGGCCGCGGCCGGTAGCCGGCGGGCCGCGCGGCGGGCCGGCGCGGCTCCTCGCCCGGGAACGCGGCGCCCTGCACGTCCAGCGGCAGGCCGAGCAGCACGGTGCGGCGCTCGGCGACCGCGGTCCGGCAGGCGCGCGCGACGTCGTCGAGCGCGGTCTGCGGGGAGTGGACCCGCTCGGGGACGGCGCCGACGGCCGCGGCGATCGCCGCCTGGTCGATCCGGAAGTTGGAGCGGACCGCGGCGGCGGCCGTCTCGCCGGCCACGACCAGCAGCGGCGTGCCGCTCTTGGCGGCCTCGGCGATGCCGGTCACGGCGTTGGTGAGGCCGGGGCCCTGGTGGACGGTGACGACGCCGAGGCCGCCGCCCACCCGCGCGTAGGCGTCCGCCATCGTCGCGGCGCCGCCCTCGTGCCGGGCGGCGACGAACCGGGCGCCGCCCGCGACCAGCGCGTTCGTGACGTGGAAGTTGCCGCTGCCGACGACCCCGAACACGGTGTCGGCGCCGAGCCGCGCGAGGGCCCGCCCGACGGCCTCCGCGACGTTCATCGCTCGATCAGCGCGAGCACGCGGGCGGGGCTGCCGGAACCGCCGACGATCGGCAGCGGCGCCGCCACCAGCACGGCGCCGCGGGCGGGCAGCCGCGCCAGGTTCTGCAGCTGGGTGAGGCCGTACTTGCCCGCGCCGAGGAAGTGGGAGTGGCAGGGGAACGGCGGGTCGAAGGCGTGCGCGCCGCCCGCGTCGGTGCCGACGGTCTCGGTGCCGAGGCCGAGGACGGGGGTCTCCTCGGCGAGCCACCGGGCGCACTCGGCGGAGATCCCCGGCGTGTGGGAGCCGTTCTCGTCGGCGTTGAGGAAGGCGTCCTGGTCGCCGGACCGGGCGTCCCAGCCCGTCCGGTAGAGCAGCCAGCCGCCGGCCGGGAGCGGGCCGTTGGCCCTCTCCCAGTCGCGGACGTGGTCGATCTCCAGCAGGAAGTCGGGGTCGGCGGCGGCGTACTCGGAGGCGTCCAGCACCACGGCGGGGGCGACCAGCCGGCCGGCCGGGACCTGCGCGACGTCCTCGCCGCCGCGGCCGGTGGCCCAGTGCACGGGCGCGTCGAAGTGGGTGCCGACGTGCTCGCCGGTCTCGATGTCGTTCCAGTACCAGGCGGGCCCGCGGTCGTCGTACCGGCTGATCTCCCGGAGCCGGAACGGGACGGTGTTGGCGAACGGCTCGGGCAGCTGGAGGATCGGCGTCCGCTCCGACAGCGGGGCGGTCAGGTCGACGATCTCCACCGAGCCGTCGGCGACGGCGGTGAGCAACTGGGCGAGCACGGACATCGGTCCTCCGGGCACGGGCGGCTGAGGGGGTCGCGGGGTTCCCCGAACGTACCGCAGATGGCCCTGCTCAGCGGGCCGCTCGGGCCGGGCGGCCCGCGGGTTCTCCGCTCACCCGTCCGCGAGCCAGGGGTACCGGGCGGTGTCGGCGCCCGCGTAGTCGGGGTCGAGGTAGACGAACACCCGCTGGATCCTCCAGTCGCGGATCTCGAACACGTCGCACCACCGGCCGCCGCCCCACTCCGGGACGCCCGCCCGCCACGGCCCGTCCCGGTGCTCCCCGTGGCTGGTGCCCTCGCACACCACCGTGTCGCCCCCCGAGAAGACCCAGTTGAACGAGGCGTAGTGGTGCCGGATCGCCTTGATCGTCGCGCCGACGTCACCGAACAGCCGGCCGATCTCCTCGGTGCCGGTGGCGAGCCCCCATTTCGGGAAGTACACCTGCGCGTCGCCCGCGAACAGCTCCAGCAGCGGCGCGCCGTCGGAGGTGACGCCGCCGTTGTCGAACCCCTTGAGGTACTCCAGCGCCACCGACTTGCGCTGCTCGTCCGTCATCGTGCTCCTGCTGAGCGCCAATCCCATCACCGTCCGCGTCGCCGAACCGCCCACCCGACGGTAACCCGGCGCCCCGCCGCGATCGAGGGCCTGGAACAAACCGGCCATCCGGCAGGTTAGGGTTGCCTAAGTACCGTGGTCCCGATCATCGGAGGACGTATGGCGACGGAACCCGCGCGCAGGGGACGCAGGCTCCACCGGGGGACGGTGCTGCGCACCGAGCGCCTCACCCCGCACATGATCCGCGTGGTCCTCAGCGGCGCCGGGCTCGCGGAGTTCGGCGCGGGCGAGTTCACCGACCACTACGTGAAGCTGCTGTTCCCGCGGCCGGGGGCCGTCTACCCCGAGCCGTTCGACCTGGAGCGGGTGCGCGCGGAGATGCCGCGCGAGCAGTGGCCCGCCACCCGCACCTACACCGTCCGCGCGTGGGACGAGCGGGCGCGCGAGCTGACGATCGACTTCGTCCACCACGGCGACAAGGGCCTCGCCGGGCCGTGGGCTGCGGGCGCCCGGCCGGGCGACGAGATCCTCTTCAACGGTCCCGGCGGCGCCTACGCGCCGCGCGCCGGCGCCGGCTGGCACCTGCTCGCCGGCGACGAGAGCGCGATCCCCGCGATCGCCGCGTCCCTGGAGCGGGTCCCGGAGGGCGTCCCGGTCCGCGCCTTCATCGAGGTCGCCGGCCCCGAGGAGGAGCAGGACCTCGCGGCACCGGGCGGCGCCGAGGTCGTCTGGCTGCACCGCGGCGGCGGGCAGGTCGGCGACCTGCTGGTCGAGGCCGTCCAGAAGCTCGGCTTCCCCGACGGCGAGGTGCACGCCTTCGTCCACGGCGAGGCGGGCTTCGTCAAGGCGCTCCGCCGCCATCTGCGCGTCGAGCGCGGCCTGCCGCTGGAGCGGCTGTCGATCTCCGGCTACTGGCGCCGCGGCCGCGACGAGGACGGCTGGCAGTCCGGCAAGCGGGAGTGGAACCGCCGGGTGGAGCAGGAGGAGGCCGCCGCCCTCGGCGGTTAGGCGGCGGCCCGTGTTCAGGGGGCGGGCCGGCGGTCAGGCGGTGGCCTGGGACCGGTCGGGCAGGTCCTCGGGGTCCTCGTCGTCGTCGGCGAAGCCGGGCAGCCAGCGCACGGCCTCGGCGCGGAAGGCGCCCTCGGCCTCCAGCTGGCACAGGACGCCGCCGCAGCCGGACAGGGCGCGGCTGACCGCCAGGTACTGGGGCGGCAGCCGGAACGCGCGGGCCAGGGCGCCGGGGCGCATGTCGGACGCGAGGCCGAGGCCGCGGGCGGTCTGCTCGCGGAGCCACTCGCGGGAGTAGCGGAAGCGCTCCACGGCGAACGGCGCGGCGTGCGGGGCGACGAGGGCGGCGATCTCCTCCGGGTCGACCTCGGCCTCCGGGACGAGGAAGCCCTCGTCGCAGAGGGCGTCGACGATCTCGTCGGGGTCGCCGAGGGTGCCGATGCGCAGCAGCCGGCCGATCGACCACTGCAGCTCCGCCGGGACGCGGGCGGCCCCGCCGAAGTCCAGGACGCCGAGGCGCCCGTCGTCCAGCACCCGGAAGTTGCCCGGGTGCGGATCGATGTGGATCATCTCGCAGCGGGCCGGGCCGGACAGCAGGAAGCGGAACAGCAGCAGGCCGGCGCGGTCGCGGGTCTCCTGGTCGCCGCCGGCGATGACCGTGGCGAGCGGGGTGCCGTCCAGCCACTCGGTGACCAGCACGTCGCCGGACTGCGCGACGACGGCGGGGACGGCGAAGTCGGGGTCGCCGGCGTAGGCGTCGTGGAAGGCGGTCTGCGCGCGGGCCTCGTCGGCGTAGTCCAGCTCCTTCTCCAGGCGGCGCTTGAGGTCGGCGATGACCGGCTTGACCTCGACGCCGGGGAACAGCGGGGTGAAGAGCCGGCTGAGCCGGGAGATCTGGTTGAAGTCGCTCATCAGCGCCCGCGCGGCGCCGGGGTACTGGACCTTCACCGCGACCGCGCGGCCGTCGTGCCAGACGGCCCGGTGGACCTGCCCGATGGACGCGGCGGCGGCCGGGCGGTCGTCGAACTCGGCGAAGTGGTCGCGCCAGTCCTCGCCCAGGCCCTCGGCGAGCACCCGGTGCGTGGTGGCGGCGGGCATGGGGGGCGCCGACTCCTGCAGGCGGGTGAGGCTGGCGCGGAACGGGCCCGCGATCTCCTCGGGCAGCCCGGCCTCGAAGATCGACAGCAGCTGGCCGACCTTCATCGCGCCGCCCTTCAGCTCGCCGAGCACGGCGAACAGCTGCTCGGCGGTGCGGCGCTGGACCTCCAGCGCGACGGCCTCGGCGGGGCGGCCGAGCGTCCGCTTGCCGAGCCCGAGGGCGGTGCGGCCGGCGAACCCCAGCGGGAGGGTCGCCAGCTTCGCGGTGCGCGTCACCGCGCGGCGGGGGATGTCACTCACGGCCCGGCCGTCCCTTTTTCGACGATGCGTCCAATGACTAAGCCTCTCATGGCGGGCGAACGCCACAAAGTGGTCATCGCCCGTCAAAGGATTCAGCGTCCGGCGGGACCCGAAGATTCCCGGCCGCCGCCGCGCGGGCCGGGCGCGCACGGGCGCAGCAGCAGCTCGACGACCTCCAGCGCCTGGTCGATCTCCGGCCGGTTGCCGCCCAGGTAGTGGGCGTACATGAAGGAGTCGGCGACCCGGACGATCGCCTGCGCGAGCGTGCGGGTCGGCAGCGGGACGCGCAGCGCGCCGCGGTCGATCTCCGCCTGCAGCTCGCGGGCCAGCAGCTCGGTCGCGCGGTCCTCGATGGTGCCGGGCATGGTGGCCAGCCGGATGAACAGCCGGGGCTCGCGTTCGGTGAACGCCTTCAGCGGCGCCGCGTCCACGACCGCGCGCATGAAGCGCTCCAGGACGGTGAGGATCCGCGCCGCGCCGGTGCCGCCCACGCCGCGCACCGCGACCTGGTAGGTGCGCTCGGTCATCTCCGCGAGGACCGCGCCGAGCAGCTGCTCACGGCTGCCGACCCACCGGTAGAGGGTCGCGCGCCCGACCCCGAGCTCGGCGGCCAGCGCCGACATGTCGATCGGCTCCCCGCGCAGGTAGTGCGCGGACGCGGCGGCGAGCGCGCCCGGCGGCCCGGCCGGGGACCGGGCGGGAACCTCCGGGGGAACGGGGCTGCCGCTCATCCGCACAGCATGGCACAGCGGCCCGGCACGCCCGGCCGGGGCTCCTCGCGATCGCGCGACTACCCGGCGTGATCGGAGGGTAGTCAGCTGGTGTGAAGGACAAACATGGGGGTGCCGGACGCAAGGGCCGGCTGCTGATCATCGGTGGGGCGGAGAACCGGACCTGCGGGTCGGGGCCGCTGGAGACGTTCGTCGAGCTGTCCGGGGCCGAGGACGCGCGGATCGTGGTCGTGACGACGGCGACGGAGGTCCCCGAGGAGGTCGCCGAGGAGTACACGGCGGTGTTCGGGCGGCTCGGCGTGCCGTCGGTCCGGGAGCTGCGGCTGCTCGGCCGGGCCGCGGCCGACGACGCGGCGACGCTGCGCGCGCTGGACGCGGCGACGGGCGTGCTGTTCAGCGGCGGCGACCAGTCGCGGATCCGGACGCTGGTCGGGTCGAAGACCAACGAGCTGCTGAAGCGCCGGCTGGACCAGGAGGGCCTGGTCATCGCCGGGACGAGCGCGGGCGCGACCGCGATGGGCCACTGGATGATCCTGGGCGGGCACGGCCACGAGGTCGCCGCCTCCAGCGTGAAGGTCGGCCCGGGGCTGGGCCTGCTCGACAACGTGCTGATCGACATGCATTTCAACGAGCGCGGCCGGCTGCCGCGGCTGATGAGCGGCATAGCGCTGGACACGCGGCTGCTGGGCGTCGGGATAGACGAGGACACGGCGATCGTCGTGGGCGACGGCCACTTCCAGGTCGTCGGGACGGGCGTGGTCACGGTCGTGGACGCCGGGCAGTCCACCATAGCCTACGCCGCCTCCGACGACGAGCCGATGGCGATGTTCGACGTGTCGCTGCACCTGCTGCCGGCCGGCTGCACGTTCCAGATGAACGACAAGCTGCCCGCGATCGGCGATATGCGGGGCCCGGACGGGGAGGAGGAGTAGCCGTGCGGCTCGACCATGTGCGCCGCCTGAGCGGCCCGAACACCTACCTCTCCCGTCCCGTCGCGATCGCCCGCCTCGACCTGCAGGCGCTGACCGGGCACGAGACGACCGACCATCCCGGTTTCGCCGAGCGGCTGGTGGCGGCGCTGCCGGGCCTGGCCGGGCACCACTGCTCGGCGGGCCGCCCCGGCGGGCTGCTGGAGGCGATGGCGCGCGGCACCTATTTCGGCCATGTCACCGAGCACGTCACGCTGCAGCTGTCCGGGCTGATCGGCCGCGAGGTGTTCTTCGGGCGGACCGTCCGGGCGGGCGGCCCCGGCGACTACGACGTGATCCTCGAATGCCCCCGGGACGAGCCGCCCGGCAGCCCGGTGGTGGAGCGGCTGATCGCGCTCGCGGTGCGGATCGTGACGGGCGCGCTCACCGGCGCGGTGCCCGACACCTCCGCCGAGCTCGCCGAGGTGGCCGCCGCGCACGAGCGCGAGCGGCTCGGGGTGAGCACGGCGGCGCTGGCGCGGGCGGCGCGCGAGCGCGGCGTGCCGGTCCGCCGCGTCGACGGCCTCAACCTGCTGCGGCTCGGGTACGGGCGGTACCGGCGGACGGTGTGGGCGGCGATGACCGACACCACCTCCGCGATCGGGATGGAGGTCGCGGGCGACAAGCGGCTCGCGCACCGGGTGCTCGCCGACGCGGGCGTCCCGGTCCCGGAGGGGCGGGTCGCGGCGTCGCCGGCGGAGGCCCTGGAGGCCTTGCGCGACATCGGCGGGCCGGTGGTGGTGAAGCCGCTGGCCGGGCACCAGGGCGAGAACGTCCACATCGAGCTGACCGAGCCGCCGGAGGTGCTGGCCGCGTACGCGGCGGCGGCCGGGGAGGAGGGCGAGGTCCTCGTCGAGTCCTACATCCCCGGCAAGGACTACCGGGTCCTGGTGGTCGGCGGCCGGGTCGCGGCGGCGGCCGAGCTGACCGCCGCCGACCTGACCGGCGACGGGACCGCGACGGTCGCGGCGCTGGTGGAGCGGGTCAACGCCGACCCGGCGCGCGGCGAGGGCCACGACCGGCCGCTGACCCGCCTCGTGCTCGGCCCGACGGAGCTGGCGCTGCTGGCGCGGCAGGGGCACGGTCCCGCGACGGTGCCCGGCGACGGGGAGCGGGTGTGGCTGCGCCGCAACGCGAACCTGTCCACCGGCGGCACCAGCCGGGACGTGACCGGCGATGTGCACCCCGACCTCGCGGCCCTGTGCGTGCGCGCCGCCGCGGCCGTCGGGATGGACGTGTGCGGCATCGACCTGCGGCTGCCCGACATCGGCTCGCCGCCGCCCGCCGAGCGCGGCGCCGCCGGCGTCCTGGAGGTCAACGCCGCGCCGGGCCTGCGCATGCACCTGGCGCCGCACGAGGGGGCGGGCCGCGACGTCGCCGGCGACGTCCTCGACCTGATGTACCCGACGGGGACGCCGTCGCGGATCCCGATCGTGTCGGTGACCGGCACCAACGGCAAGACGACGACGGTCCGGATGATCGCGCATATGCTGGAGCTCGACGGCCGCCGGACCGGTATGACCAGCACCGAGGGCGTGCACGTCGGCGGGCGGCTCGTCCACCTGTCCGACGCGTCCGGGCCGCGCTCGGCGGAGATGGTGCTCGGCGACCGGTCGGTGGAGGCCGCCGTCCTGGAGACCGCGCGCGGCGGAATCGTCCGGCGCGGCCTCGGCTACGAGCGCGCCGACGTCGCGGTCGTCACCAACGTCACCCGCGACCACCTCGGCGTGGACGACACCGAGTCGCTGGACGACCTGCTCGACATCAAGGCGCTGGTCGCCGAGGAGATCCGGCGCGGCGGGCACGTGGTGCTGAACGCCGAGGACGAGCCGTCGGCGAGCCTCGCCGGGCGCCCCGCCGTCCGGCGCCGCGACCCGGTGCTGCGCTTCTTCGCGCTGTCGCCGGACGCGCCGGTCCTCGTGGCGCACCTGCGCGGCGGCGGCCTCGGCTACTACCTGGCCGACGGCTGGCTGACCGAGGCGCGCGGCGACCGCCGCACCCGGATCCTGCCGGCCGCCGAGGTGGCGGGCGCGTTCGGCGGGCACGCCGCGCACGTGGTGGCGGACGCGCTGGCCGCGTGCGCCGCCGCCCGCGCCCTCGGCGTCCCGGTGGACGTGGTGGCGCGGGCGCTGCGCTCGTTCGACCCGCACACCCGCAACCCGGGCCGGGGCTGCGTGTACCAGGTCGGCGACAACCCGGTCCTGGTCGACTACGCGCACAACCCGGCGGCCGTCGCGGCGGTCGCCGCGTTCGTCGAGCGGTGCTGGGGCGCCGGGGGCGTCGCCGCGGTGACGCTGCCGGGCGACCGGTCCGACGAGCTGGTCGGCGAGACGGCGCGGGCGCTCGCCGCGACGTTCGGCCGCGTCGTCGTCTACGAGGACGAGGACCTGCGCGGCCGCCGGTCGGGCGAGATGACCCGGCTGATCGTGCAGGGGCTGCGGGAGGCCCGCCCGGAGGCGTCCCACCACCCGGCCGGGGACCTGAAGGGGGCGCTGACGTCGGCGCTGGACCTCGCCGCGCCCGGCGAGCCCGTCCTGCTGCTGTACGAGAAGCTGCAGCCGGTGACCGAGCTGCTGGAGACGCTGGGCGCGGAGCCGGCCGGCTAGCCCGGCGCCCGGACCGGCCGGTCCGCGGCGGGCGGGCCCGCGGCGGGCGGGCGCAGCAGCAGGACGCTCACCGCCAGCAGGGCCAGCACGACGATCCCGTCCAGCCAGTAGTGGTTGGCGGTGCTGACCACGACGGCGATCGTCAGGACGGGGTGCAGCAGCCACAGCCAGCGCCAGCGCGTCCGGGAGGTGACGATCAGGCCGAGCGCGATGACCGCCGCCCAGCCGATGTGCAGCGACGGCATGGCCGCGTACTGGTTGGCGACCGTGTCGGCCTGCGGCGGCCCGTACACGGCCGGGCCGAACCGCGCCGCCGTGTCGATCAGCCCGGTGTGCGGCAGCATCCGCGGCGGGGCCAGCGGCACGAGCAGGTGCAGGACGAGCGCGACGCCCGTCAGCGCCACCATCACCCGGCGTACCCACCGGTAGTGGACCGGCCGCCGCAGGTAGACCCACAGCAGGAACGCGATCGCCGCCGGGAAGTGCACGTAAGCGTAGTAGCAGTTGGCCGCGTGCACCAGGAACTGGCTGTGCAGCAGCTCCTGCTGGACGCCGGTCTCGCTCGGCAGGTCGAGTAGGCGCTCCAGGTGCCAGACGCGGTGGGCGTTGTCGAACGCCTCGGCGACCCGCCCGCTCGCCAGCAGCCGGCCGAGCTTGTACACCAGGAACAGCACGGTGATCAGCAGCAGTTCGCGGATCGCACGGGGCCGCCCGCCGGGGCGGCCATCGGGGCGGCCGCCGTCCACCGCCGCGGCGGGCCGGTGCGCGGGCCGGCGCAGCCGCGCCAGCGCGCCGGACGGCCGGGACGGTCGGTGGAGAAGGCTCACAGCGCCGTCCTTCGGCTCCGGTGCGGGGGTGGGGTGCGGGCGGGTCAGGTGCGCGCGTGGGCGGGCTCCCGGTCGGCGGCCGGCCCGCCGGTGTCGTCGTCGAGCAGGTGGCGGAGCCGCTCCCCCTCCACGTCCACGTTCGGCACCGCGCGCGCCAGCCGGCCGGGCAGCCACCACGCGGCGCGGCCGAACAGCGCCATGACCGCGGGGACGATCGTCATCCGGACGACGAAGGCGTCGAAGGCGACGCCGGCGGCCAGCGCGAACCCCATCATCTTGATCATCGACTCGGACGAGGCGATGAACCCGGCGAACACCGCGACCATGATGACGGCTGCGGCGCCGACGACCCGCCCGCCGTGCCGGAACCCGGTGACGACGGCCTCGGTGGGTTCCGCGCCGTGCACATATTCCTCGCGCATCCGGGTGACGAGGAAGACCTGGTAGTCCATGGCGAGCCCGAACACCACGCCGATCAGGAAGATCGGCATCATGCTCATGATCGGGCCGGTCTCGTCGACGCCGAGCAGCCCGCCGAGCCAGCCCCACTGGAACACGGCGACGACCGCGCCGAAGGTGGCCGCGACGGTGAGCAGGAACCCCAGCGTCGCCTTCAGCGGGACGAGCAGCGACCGGAACACCAGCAGGAGCAGGATGAACGCGAGCCCGACGACGACGGCGAGGTAGGGCGCCAGCGCCTGGCCGAGCTTGGCGGACACGTCGATCGCCATCGCGGTCTGCCCGGTCACCTTGGCGTCGATGCCCGTGGCGGCGCCGCGGTCGCGGATCCCGGCGACGAGGTCCTCGGTCTGCTCGGTGCTGGGCCCGCTCTTCGGCACCACGCTCAGGACGGCGGCGTCCCCGGCGGCGTTCGGCACCGGCGGGGTCACCGCGGCGACGTCCGCCATGCCCGTGACCTCGCCGGCGAACCGCTGGGCGGTGGCGGCGGCCCGGCCCGTGTCCCCCTGGACGACGACCATCAGCGGGCCGTTGAAGCCGGGGCCGAAGCCGTCCGACAGCAGGTCGTAGGCCTTGCGCTGGGTGGTGCCGGACGCGGCGGTCTCGTCGCCGGGCAGCCCGAGCCGCAGGTCCAGGGCGGGCGCGGCGACGATCCCGAGGCCGGCGACCGCGGCGAGCAGCACCGGCAGCGGGCGGCGCACGACGAACCGGGCCCACCGCTCCCCCGCGGGCGCCCGGCCGTGCCGCGGCCGCCCGCCGCCGAGGCCGGGGAGCCGCCCGCCGAGCACCCGGCGGCCGGCGAATCCGAGCAGCGCGGGCAGCAGGCTCAGCGCGATGAGGACGGCGACGACCACGGCGAACGCGGCGGCGACCCCCATCTCGGTGAGCAGCGGGATGC
This sequence comes from Spirillospora sp. NPDC047418, assembly GCF_040643275.1. Lineage (NCBI taxonomy): Bacteria > Bacillati > Actinomycetota > Actinomycetes > Streptosporangiales > Thermomonosporaceae > Spirillospora > Spirillospora sp. NPDC047418. The sequence goes on along the minus strand of NZ_JBEYTW010000035.1, from coordinate 60,633 downwards.
CGACGACGGCGAGGCCGGCGAGCGCGATGACGACGGTCAGGCCGGCGAACACGACTGCGGACCCGGCCGTGCCGATGGCCCGGCCGGCGGCCTCCTCGCCGGGGCGTCCCTCCTCCAGTTCGTGCCGATAGCGGGAGACGATGAACAGCGCGTAGTCGATCGCGACGGCGAGCCCCAGCATCAGCGCCAGGGTCGAGGTCATGGAGCTCATCTCGAACAGCCCGGTGGCCGCGGTGATCGCCGCCATCGCGATGGCGACGCCGAGGATCGCGTTCAGCAGCGGGAGGCCGGCGGCGACCAGCGACCCGAACGTGATGATCAGCACGACGGCGGCGATCGCGACGCCGATGACCTCGGCGGCGCTCTGCTCGGGCATGGCCTGGGTGGCGGTGCCGCCCATCTCGACCTGGAGCCCGGCGTCGCGGCCGGGTCCGGCCGCGGCGTCGAGCGCCTCCCGCGCCTCGTCGGTCACGTCGATCGGCGTGACCTCGTAGGTGACCTGGGCGTAGGCGATCCGGCCGTCCTTGGAGACGGCCCCGGCCTGGTACGGGTCGACGACGGAGGCGACCTGGGGGGCGGTCTTCAGCCTGCCGACGACCTGCTCGACGGCCGCCTTGCCCGGCGCGTCGGTGACCGTGGACCCGGCGGGGGCGGCGAACACGATCCGGGCGGTGGCCCCGTCCGCCGACATCTGCGGCATCTTGTCCTTGAGCACGTCGAGCGCCTGCTGGGACTCGGTGCCGGGGATCGAGAAGTCGTTGGACGTCGGCCCCTTCAGCGCGGCCGCCCCGACCCCGGCGAGGACCAGGAGCGCGGCCCACAGCAGCGCGACCAGCCGGCGCCGGCGGAACGAGAACCGGCCCAGCCGGTACAGGAGCGTGGCCAAGAGGGTCCCCCAAGTCGGTCCCGGAACGCGGACATCCCACCCGTGACCCGTCCACGCTAAACCGAACTTGCCCAAGCGGCAAAATTTCAGGCACTGCCAAACTGCGTGAGTTGCATCTCACTGCCGCCGGGGTCGGGGGGCCCTAGAAGATCGGGAGGCCGGCGTAGTTCTCCGCCAGCGACGTCTTCGCCGCCTCCGACGAGGCCACGTAGTCCAGGTGGGAGCGCTGGAGCCGCCGCTCGAAGTCGCTCGCCGCCGGGTCGACGTGCAGCAGCGTCGTCATCCAGTAGGAGAAGTGCTCGGCCCGCCAGACCCGGCGCAGGCACGCCGCGGAATAGCCGTCGAGCAGCGTCTGCGACCCCGAGGCGTACCGCTCGGTGAGCGCCCGCGCCAGGACCATCACGTCCGACACGGCCAGGTTGAGGCCCTTCGCCCCGGTCGGCGGGACGATGTGCCCGGCGTCCCCGGCGAGGAACAGCCGGTCGTGCCGCAGCGGCTCGGCCACGAAGCTGCGCATCGGCGTGATCGACTTGCCGGTGACCGGGCCCTCGTGCAGCTTCCAGCCGTCGTCGGTGGCGAACCGCGCCGCCAGCTCGTCCCAGATCCGGGCGTCGGACCACTCCGCGATGTCCTCGTCCGGCGACACCTGCAGGTACAGGCGGCTCACCTGCGGCGACCGCAGGCTGTGCAGCGCGAAACCGCGGTCGTGGTTGGCGTAGATCAGCTCCTCGGTGGACGGCGCGACGTCGGCGAGGATGCCGAGCCAGGCGAACGGGTACTCCCGCTCGAACGTCCGCACGCCCGGCACCGCCGGGCGGCTGACGCCGTGGAAGCCGTCGCAGCCCGCGATGTAGTCGCAGTCGAGGGTCCGCGTCTCGCCGCCGCTGCGGTAGGTGACGCTCGGCGCGGACGCGTCCAGGGCCACGACCTCGGTCTCGAACCGCACGTCGCCGCCGTCCGCGAGCCGCCGCGCGACGAGGTCCTTGACGATCTCGGTCTGCGCGTACACGGTGACCGTCCGGCCGGTCAGGTCGGTCAGCGGGACGCGGTGCCCGGTGCCGCCGAACCGCAGTTCCAGCCCGTGGTGGACCAGGCCCTCCCGGTCGAGCCGCTCCCCCACCCCGGTCTCGCGCAGCACGTCGGTCGTGCCCTGCTCCAGCATCCCGGCCCGCTGCCGGTGCTCCACGTAGTCGCGGTCCCGGCTCTCCAGGACCACCGAGTCGATCCCCTGCAGGTGCAGCAGGTGGGACAGCAGCAGTCCGGCGGGGCCTCCGCCGATGATCGCGACCTGGGTACGCATCGAGCCTCCTCGTCATCGTTCCACCGGCGATGCTGACGCGCATCGCCGCAGGTTCAAGCCCCCGTTTTCCGCTCAGCGGAAAACGCGTCCGGATCGCCGCTCCAGTGCGCGGCGACGTCCCGCGACAGCGCGCGCACCGCGGTCGTCAGCGGCGGCAGCAGCCGCCGCAGGTCGGCGCCCCGCGTGCCCGCCACCAGCGACACCGCCGCGACGACCTCGCCCGCGCCGTCCCGCACCGGGGCGCCGATGGACGAGGCGCCGAGCGTCATCTCGTCCCGGGTGAGCGAGTAGCCGGAGCGGCGGACCCGCTCCAGGTCGCGCCGCAGCCTCGCCGGGTCGGTGATGGACCGCACCGCGTGCCGGCCGAGCCCGGCGGCGATGATCCCCTCCCGGACCTCCGGCGGCGCGTACGCCAGCAGCACCTTCCCGACGCCGGTGGTGTGCAGCGGCAGCATCGCGCCGACCTGCGTCACGACCGGCACCGAGCGCGTCCCCCGCAGCCGCTCGACGATCAGCACCCGGTCCTCGCGCAGCACGCCGAGCTGCACGTTGTCGTGCGTGGCCTCGTACAGGTCCTCCATGTGCGGCAGCGCCAGCTCGCGCAGCCCGGTCACGGCGGGCGCCTGGCTGCCGATCCGCCACAGCCGGATGCCGATGCGGTAGGTGCCGTCCGGGACGCGCTCCAGGAACCCGCCGGCGGCCAGCTCGCCGACGAGCCGGTGCCCGGTCGCGAGCGGCAGCCCCGAGCGGCGGCAGATCTCGCTGAGGTTCAGCCGGACGCCGCCCTGCGCGAACGCGTTCAGGATCGCCATCACCTTGCCCGCCACGCTCACCGGCCGGGCGCGTTCCGCCATGTCACTCCACCCCGGTCACTCCGGCTCGGCGAGGACCCGCTGGGCGACGGCGAAGGCCGAGTTCGCGGCGGGCACTCCACAGTAGATCGCCGTCTGCAGGAGCACCTCCTTGATCTCCTCGTGCGTCAGCCCGTTGCGGACGGCGGCGCGCACGTGCATCGCCAGCTCGTCCAGGTGCCCGCCGGCGACCATGGCGGTGAGCGTGATGCAGCTGCGGGTCCTGCGGTCCAGGCCGGGACGGCTCCAGATCTCGCCCCACGCGTACCGGGTGATCATGTCCTGGAAGTCGGCGGTGAAGTCGTCCTTGCGGGCCTCGGCGCGGTCGACGTGCGCGTCGCCGAGCACCTCGCGGCGGGTCTTCATGCCCCGCGCGTGCCGCTCGCCGTCCGTCGTGCCGCCGTCCGTCGTGCCTCCGCTTGTCGTGCCTCCGCGAGTCGTGTCGCCGTCGGCGGGGCGCTCCCGGCTCATGTGTCGTGTCCCTTCCAGGTCCGGTCCAGGTGGGCGGTGATCTCCGCGGTGACCTCGGCGGGGCGCTCGGCGTTCGCCAGATGGCCGGCGCCCTCGATGACGGCCAGCCGGGCGCCGGGGATGCCCGCGGCCAGCCGGTCGGCGTGGCCGTGCGGCGGGGTCGGGCCGTCCTGCGCCCCGGCGAGCACGAGGGTCGGCGCGGTGATCTCGCCGAGCCGCCGCGTCGCGTCGAACTCCGCCAGGGCGTCGCAGCAGGCCGCGTAGCCCCCGGGGTCGGTCGCGCGGAGCATCGCCGTGTACGTCTCCGCCCGCGCGAAGGCCGGGGTGAACCAGCGTCCGGCCGCCGCGTCGGCGACCGGGCCGACGCCGTCGCGGCGGACCAGGGCGGCCCGGTCCCGCCACGGCCCCGGGCCGCCGAAGCGGGGGGACGTGCAGCACAGGACCAGGCTGGCGACGCGGCCGGGCGCGCGCAGGGCGAGGGCGGTGCCGACCGCCCCGCCGAGCGACACGCCGGCGTAGGCGGCGCGCTCGACGCCGAGGCCGTCCAGCAGGGCGGTGATCCCGCCGGCGAGGTCGCCGACGGTGAAGGGTCCGTCCGGTGCGGGCGCGCCGCCGTGGCCCGGCAGGTCGTAGCGCAGGACGCGCCAGCGGCGGGCCAGGGCGGGCAGTTGCGGCAGCCACAGGTCCATGGTCGTGCCGAGGGACGGGCCGAGGACGACGACCGGCGCGTCCTCCGGGCCGTCCAGGCGGTACTGAAGCTTGATCATCGGCGGCTGCTCCGGTACGCGTCGAGGGCCCGGTCGACCAGGACGGCGGCGCTGCCCGGCCCCGGGTCGCGGCCGAGCACGCCGAGCAGGCCGTCCAGGTCGGCCCGCATCCGCTCGGCGGACACCTCCAGGCCGTCCAGCAGCTCGGCGGCCGTCTCGGCGGCGCCGCCGGTGAGGCGCAGGCACTCGCGCAGCGGCTGCCACTCGGCGTGCCACTCCCCCGCCGGCCGCTCGTGCGGCGCGGCCTGCGCGGCGAGGATCACCTGCGCCTGCGCCGGCACCTGCAGGGCGGCCGAGCGGATCAGGGCGGACAGCGCCGGGTTGCGCTTGTGCGGCATCGACGACGAGCCGCCCCGGCCGGCGCCCGCGGCCTCGGCGACCTCGTCCACCTCGCTCTGCGCCAGCAGCCACACGTCGGTGGCGATCTTGCCGAGGGCGCCGGCGACCTGCGCCAGTGCCGCCGCGAGCCCGGCGACGGGCGTCCGGCGGGTGTGCCAGGGCAGGACCGGGCACGCCAGGCCCGTCTCCTCGGCGTAGGCGGCGACCAGGTCGAGGGCCCGGTCGCCGAAGGCGTCCAGCGTCCCGGCGGGGCCGCCGAGCTGGACGGGCAGCGGCACGGCGGCCAGGCCCGCGCGGGCGTCCAGGCAGCCGATCAGCCAGTTCGCGGCCTTGGCGCCGAACGTCGTCGGCAGCGCCTGCCGGCCGAGCGTGCGGGCCGCCATCGGGGTGTCGCGGTACCGCGCCGCGAGCCCGGCCAGCGCGTCCAGTGCCCGGTCGAGGTGGGCGAGGACGACGCGCCTGGTGCGGGCCGCGACCAGCATCGCGCCGGTGTCGGCGATGTCCTGGCTGGTGGCGCCCTTGTGCACGTGCTCGCCGGCGTCCCCGGCGAGGCCGCGCAGGTCGGCGACCAGCGGCACGACGGGGTTGCCGGAGCCGCGGGCGCGGCGGGCGACCGCCGCGAGGTCGAACCGGCCGGCGTCGGCGGCGGCCGCGATCGCCTCGGCCGCCTCCGCCGGGACGATCCCCAGGCGGGCCTGCGCGCGGGCCAGCGCCGCCTCGGCGTCCAGCATCGCGGTCAGGTAGGCCAGGTCGCTCGTGGCGGCCTCCGCCGCCGTCCCCGCCCGGACCGGGGACAGCAGGCCCGCGTCCGCCGCCGCGGCCGGGCCCCGCCCGCCGGAGGGCCCGTGCTCGCCGGTCCGGTGCTCGTCAGAAGGCAAGGAAGACCGTCTCCCCTTCCCCTTGCAGCCGTATGTCGAAACGGTACTCCCGCTCGCCCTCGCGCTCGGCGATCAGGGTCGCGCGCCGGTCGGCGGGGACGTCCGCGAGCAGCGGGTCGGCGGCGTGCGCCGCCTCGTCCTCGGGGAAGTACAGCCGGGTGAACACGGGCTTGAGCAGGCCGCGGGCGAACACGAGGACGGCGATGTAGGGGGCGCCGCCGCCGGCCGCGCCGGGCTTGACCGTGCTGAACCAGTAGCCGCCGGCCGCGTCGGTGCCGCACCGGCCGAAGCCGGAGAACCCGTGCCCGGCCCGGACCCGGCCGCCGGGGCGCCGCGGGATCTCGCCGTCCGCGCCGGCCTGCCAGATCTCCAGCAGCGCGTCGGGCACCGGCTCGCCGGCCCCGTCCAGGACCCGCCCGCGCACCTGGATCGCGTCCGGCCGCCACGGCGGCACGACCTCCGGGCCGGCCGCGTAGGGCAGCGCGTAGCCGAAGAAGGGGCCGACCGTCTGGGACGGCGTCGCCGCCGAGGGGGCGGGTGAGGGAGTGCTCATCAGGTCTCCATCGGGGTGTCGCCGAGAACGATGTCCCACTGGTAGCCGAGCGCCCACTCCGGCTTGGTGATGTCCATGTCGAACCGGGAGATCAGCTTCTCGCGGTCCTTCTCGTCCGGGATCGACTGGAAGATCGGGTCGAACGCGAACAGCGGGTCGTCGGGGAAGTACATCTGGGTGACGAGCCGCTGGGTGAACGCGGTGCCGAACACCGAGAAGTGGATGTGCGCGGGCCGCCAGGCGTTGTGGTGGTTGCCCCACGGGTAGGCGCCCGGCTTGATCGTGACGAACCGGTAGCGGCCGTCGCCGTCGGTGAGGCAGCGGCCCGCCCCGGTGAAGTTGGGGTCGAGCGGCGCCGGGTGGATGTCGCCGAGGTGGTCGTAGCGGCCGGCCGCGTTGGCCTGCCAGACCTCCACCAGCGCGCCCCGCACCGGCCGGCCGGCCCCGTCGAGGACCCGCCCGGTCACGATGATCCGCTGCCCCTGCGGCTCGCCGGAGTGCTGGACGGTGAGGTCCTCGTCCAGCCGGCCCAACTCCTGGTGCCCGAAGACCGGCGAGGTCAGCTCGACGCTGTCCGGGCCGAGCTTCGGCATGATCAGTTCCTGCGACGGGGCTCTGAGCACGGTGCTCTTGTAGCCCGGGTACAGGTACGGAGGATGCGTCATGCGCCCTTCCCTTTCCGCGTTCCCACATCGTTCCCACATGGACGGCCGCCGCCCACCACCCTGGCAGGCCGCACCGGGCGGGCCGCAGGGGGGTTTCCGCCCAGTGGAAGGCCGGCGGCTTGTCAGAGCCGTTCGGCCAGCCCGAACAGCGGGTACAGGCTGGTGTCGAAGAACGCCGAGACGTGCGCGACGCCGCCGCCGGTGACGCTCAGCACCTGCAGCTGGTACGCGCGGTGCACGCCCTCCTCGTCGCGCATGTAGAGCCCGAACGCCGGCTGCCCGTTGGCCGCGGCGGGGACCATCCGGATGTCGCCCGGCGCGGGCCCGCACTGGGCGAGGATGAGCCGCACGACGGTCTCCGCGCCGACGAACCACTCGGGGAACGGCGGCATCTCCCAGACGACGTCCTTCTTGAACAGCTCGATGAGCCCGGTGATGTCGGCGTCCTCGAACGCCTGCGCGTACCGCTCCAGGAGCTCGCGCTGGACCGGATCGGTCGGCTCGACCAGCTCGTCGCGCATCGGCGCGTCCTGCTCCAGCTGCGCCCGCGCCCGCTGCAGCGCGCTGTTGACCGCCGCCGTCGTGGTGCCGAGCAGCTCGGCGGCCTCGGCCGCCCGCCACTTCAGCACGTCCCGCAGGATCAGCACGACCCGCTGCCTGGCGGGCAGGTGCTGCAGCGCCGCGACGAACGCCAGCCGGGTGCTCTCCCGGGCCGCGACGATCGTGGCGGGATCCGCGGCGTCCGCGCCGAGGACGGTGTCGGGCGCCGGCTCCAGCCACGGCACCTCCGGCGAGGCCACCACGGGCCGCTCCGGCTCGTCGCTCGGCGCCCCGAGCCCCGACGGCATCGGCCGCCTGCCGCGCTGGTCGATCGCGGTGAGGCAGGCGTTGGTGGCGATCCGGTACAGCCAGGTGCGCAGCGACGACCGGCCCTCGAAGTCGCCGTAGGAGCGCCACGCCCGCAGGAAGGTCTCCTGCACCAGGTCCTCGGCGTCGTGGATCGAGCCGAGCATCCGGTAGCAGTGCGCCAGCAGCTCCCGCCGGTACGGATCGGCGAGCTCCTGGAAGTCACGGTCTGTATCTATGGTGCTGTTCGCCATGGTGGTGGTCACCTTCGTTCGGCGGCATAGCCCGGGCGGCGCGGCCGGCGGGCCCCGTCGCCTCCGACCGTAGGAGGCCCCACCGACAGAACGCGCGCACTCCGGATCCTACGCGCCCGCCCGCCCGTCGCCCCTTCCCGCCCGTCGCGACCTGCCCGTACTCACCCCGCCGGCCCGTACTCACCCCACCAGCTCACCCCAGCAGCGACGCGAGCAGCTCGCGGGCGCGGTCCGCCGACTCGCGGTCGCCGGTCTTCGCGCAGACGCGCGCCGCCCGCGCCAGGTACGCGCGCGCCTCGTCCGGCCGGCCGAGTTCGCGCTGGATCTCGCCGGCCAGCAGCAGGCTCCGGCCGCGTCCCCACCGGTCGCCGATGCCGGCCTGGATCTCCAGCGCGCCGAGCGCGTGCCGCAGCGCCTGCCGGTGGTCGCCGGCGTCGACGTGGACGCGGGCGATGTTGTCGAGCGTGTCGGCCGTCCCGCGGCGATCGTCGATCTCGTGCCGGATGACCAGCGCCCGGCGGCCGTGGTCGAGCGCCTCGGCGGTCTCGCCGCGCCGCCGCATGAGCCGCGACAGCGTGTTCAGGCTGTCGCCCTCGCCGCGCCGGTCGCCGATCTCGCGGCGCAGCGCGAGGGCCTGGGTGACGAGGCCGAGCGCCTCGGCGCAGCGCCCCGCGTTGCGGTGGACGCGGGCGAGCAGGTCGAGGACCTCGCCCTCCCCGTACCGGTCGGCGGTCTCCCGGTGGATCCGCAGCGCCTCGAGCCCCGCCGCGAGCGCGGCCCGCTCGTCGCCGAGCCGCCACCGCGCGTGCGCGAGGGTGCCGAGGCTGTCGGCCTCGCCGCGCCGGTCGCCGATCTCCCGGTGCAGGGCCAGCGCCCGCTCGGCGAGGCCGACCGCGACCTCGTTGCGGCCGAGCCTGCGGTGGTTGCGCGAGAGGGTGTCCAGGCTCTCGGCCTGGCCCTGCCGGTCGTCGGTCTCGGTGCGGATGCGCAGCGCCGCCCCGGCGTGCCGCAGGGCCTTGCGGTAGCGCGCCATGTAGTAGCAGATCCGCGCGAGGCCGTCGCGGGCCGCGCTCTCGCCGTCGAGGTCGCCGATCTCCCGCAGGATCGCGATGGCCCTGCGGGAGTGCCGGACGGCGGCGCGGAACGCGGCCTGGTGGCGGCACACCTCGGCGAGCAGCGTCCGGGTCCGGCCCTCGGCGGCCAGGTCGCCGATCTCCCGCTCGATGCGCAGCGCGTCCTTCAGGGCGCGCCGGGCCGCCGGGTACTGCGCGAGCCGGCGGCGGACGCGGCCGATCGCCTCCAGCGTCTCGGCCTCCCCGTACCGGTCGCCGGTCGCCCGCTGCAGCCCGATCGCCTCGGCCAGGTGCGCGAGCGCCGCGCCGTGCCGGCCGAGCTCGCCCTGCAGCCGCCCGATCAGTGTGAGCGCCTCGGCCTCGCCCGTCCGGTCGTCCATCTCCCGCTTGGCCTCCAGGACGCCGAGGGCCGTCCGCAGCGCCCGGCCGTACCGGGCCTGCCTGCGGTCCAGGTGCGCGAGCGTGAGCAGGTCGTCGGTCTCGCCGTGCCGGTCCCCGGTGCGCCGGCAGATCTCCAGGGACTCCAGCGCGCACTCCCGGGCCCGCGCGTAGCGGGCGGTCCGGGCGTGGATGCGCGCGAGGACGTACAGGGCGCCGCTCGCCCCGGCCAGGTCGCCGATCTCCCGCTGGATGGCGAGCGCCTCCCGCGCGCGCGACAGCGCCTCGTCGTAGCGGCTCTGGTGCCAGCGGACGAGCGCGATCTTGACGGTGCTCTCCGCGACCCCGCGGCGGTCGCCGATCTCCCGGCGGATCCGCAGCGACTCCTCGGCGTGCCCGGCCGCCTCCCAGTAGCGGCCGGTGCGGATGCCGACCCGCGCGAGGACGTCCAGGGTCACGCCCTGCCCGGGGCGGTCGCCGGTCTCCCGCTGGACGCGCAGCGCCTCGCCGGCGTGCCGCAGCGCCGCCCCGTGGTCGCCCATCCGGCACTGGATCCGGGCGACGGTCGCCAGGCTCGCGCCCTGGGCGATCCGCTCGACGCCGCCGGCACCGCCCCGGGCGTGGCTGGCCAGGGCGGCGAGGGCGTGGCCGAGGGCCTCCCCGTACCGGCCGGCGCTGCGCTCGATCTCGGCCAGGTTGGTCAGCGTCCGGCCGAGGCCGTACCCGGCCTTCATCCTGCGCTGCAGGGCCAGGGCGCGCTCGACGTCGCGGCGGGCGCCGGCGTGCCGGCCGAGCCGCCGCTCCACCAGGGCGATGAGGTTCAGCGCCGACGCCGTGCCGTGCTCGTCCCCGATCCGCTCCCGGATGCCGAGCGCGAGCCGCGCGTGCCGGATCGCGAGCTCGTACTGCCCGGAGTCGTGGTGGAACTGGGCGATGGTGCACAGCGCCTCCGCCTCCCGGTACGGGTCGCCGAACTCGCGGCAGATCCGCAGCGCGCGGGAGGCGTCGGCGAAGGCCGCCGGGCAGTCGCCCAGGTTCTCCAGCACCCGCGCCCGGCTGATCAGGCTGGTGGCGACGCCGGCGAGGTCGCCGATGTCCTCGCGGATGCGCAGCGCGGCGCCCGCGCAGCCGAGCGCCTCCGCGAGCCGGCCGCCGCGGCGCAGCGTGCGCGACATGCCGTCCAGGACCTCGCCCTGGCCGCGCCGGTCGCCGAGCCGGTCCCGGACGGCGAGCGCCCGCCCGGCGTAGTGCAGGGCCCGGTCGACGTGGCCGAGGCGGCGCAGGATCCGGGCGATCATCTCCAGCGCGTCCGCCTCCCCGGCGCCGCCCCGCAGCTCCCGGTGCACGCGCAGCGCCTCGCGCGCGTGCCCCAGCGCGGTGCGGTAGTGCGCGAGCCGCCAGCGCACCTGCGCGATCTGCTCCAGCGCCCGCCCGGCGCCGTGCCGGTCGCCCTCCCGGGTGAGGATCCGCAGCGCGTGCTCCCCGTAGTCGAGGGCCTCCCGGTAGCGGCAGCACAGCCGCTCCACCCGCGAGCGCGTGTTGAGCGCCCAGCCCGCCCGGCGGTGGTCGCCGAGCTCGGTGAAGATCTCGTACGCCGCCCGCGCGTCCTGCGCGGCCTCGGCGTGGTTGCCGCGGTCGCAGTGCACGACGGCGAGCTGGTCGAGCATCAGCGCCTCGCTGTGCCGGTCGCCCGCGGCGCGCGCGGCGGCGAGCCCGAGCCGGTGGACCTCCAGGTTGTCGGCGCCGTGCTTGTCCCGCCTGAGCAGGTGGAACAGGGCGTCGGCGAACCGCCAGGCGAGCGCCGGCCCGCCGCGCTCGGCGGCCTGCCGCGCCATCGCGACCACCGCGGCCCGCTCCGCCTCGAACCAGGCGAGGGCCTGCCCTGCGGCGTCCGGGGAGAGCGGGTCCGTCCCGCACCCGGGCCCGGCCGCCGCCGGCGCGATCGCCGCCGCGGCCTCGCGCACGCGGCCGAGGTACCAGCCGAGCAGCCGCCGGGCCGCGGCGTCGGCCGCCGCGCCGTCCTCGCGGGCGAGCCGCTCGGCGGCGTACTCGCTGAGCAGCTCGTGCAGGCGGAACCGGCCCACGGTCCCGGGTTCGACGAGGTGCCGGCGGACGAGGCCGCGCAGCAGCCGGCGGGCCTCCGGGACGGGCACGGCGAGCAGCGCGGCGAGGCTCCCGGCACCGAAGTCGTAGCCGTGCAGCAGCCCGAGCATCCGGAAGACGCCCTGCTCGCGCGGGGTCAGCGCGTCGTAGGACAGGTCGAAGGCGGGCCGGATCGCGAGGCCCGCGTCGCCGTCGAGGGCCAGCGCGTCGAGCCGGCCGCCGCAGGTCAGCTCGTCCACCACGGCGGCCACCGAGTCGAACGGCCCGGCGGCGAGCCCGACCGTCGCGATGCGGATCGCGAGCGGCAACCGGGCGCAGGAGTCGGCGAGGTCGGCGACGGCCTGCGGTTCCCGCTCGCCGCGGTCGCCGCCGAGCAGCCGCGCGACGAGCTCGCACGACTCGTCGGTGCTGAGCGGGTCGACCGGGACCGAGACCGCGCCGAACCGCGCGACCAGGCCCTCCAGCCGGGTGCGCCCGGTGACCACCACCAGGCAGCCCGGCCCGCCCGGGACCAGCGGGACGATCTGGTCCGCGTCCGCCGCGTTGTCGAGCACCACCAGGACGCGGCGCTCGGCCACCAGGGAGCGGAACAGCGCGGCCCGGCGGGCCTCGGCCGCCGGGATGTCGCGGGCCGCCAGCCCGAGGTCGCCGAGCAGCCGGAACAGCGCCCGCGCGGGCGTCGCCGCGGTCCGCCTCGACAGGCCGTGCAGGTCGAGGAAGATGTGCGCGTCGAAGCGGCCCGCGTTCCGGTGCGCCCAGTGCAGGACCAGCGACGTCTTGCCGACGCCGGCCATGCCGTGGATCTGCACCACGGTCGCCGAGCCGCGGCCGCCCGCCGCGGCGAGCGCCTCGTCCATCGCCGCGAGCTCCCGCTCCCGGCCGACGAAGTCGCGGGGCGCCGCGGGCAGCTGCCGGACGGGCGGCGCGGGCCGGGCCGCCGCCTGGTGGACGATCTTGTCCCCGGCGACGAGGTCGCCGCCGGCGTGCACGGGGTCGTGGAAGTGGGCCGCCGCCCGCTCCACCGGGACGCGCCGGCGCGGGGCGATCCCCGCGGGCCCGCCGCGCCCGCCGCCGAACCCGTCGGGGTCGAATGCTCCCGGGTCGAATGCGTCGTCTCTCGTCATGGCCGGGTGCCGCCTTCACCACTGACATGATCGGGGTCCTTTCCAGCAGACCTCCCGGCCTGGGCCGGGACAACGCCGCGGCCAATGCCCGTACAAGGCCGTACACGGCCGTACTCGACCAGCCGTGCACGGCCCGACGCGCGCCCGGTCCCGCTGCGGCGCGGGCCCTTGACGGACGGTGAGCAGCCCCGGGAAAACCCGGCAATTGACGCAAACGACGATATTTATGCCATCTGACCTTTTCCGGGCCGCCGCGCCATGCCTGACTCGGACTGTCGGACCATGCCGGTCCCGCCGTGGAGGTTCAGATGGCGCCGAACGCCCCGTCCGGTGACGGCGCGCAGACCCCCGACCCGCGCCGGATCGTCACCCGGCAGGACTTCGCGCGGGAGCTGACGCTGCTGCGGGACACCGCGGGCCTGACCGTCCGGCAGGTCGCGCGGCGGGCGGGGATGCCCGACGCGAGCGCCGGCGGGTACTTCTCCGGCCGGCACCTGCCGCCGCTCCGGCCGCCGCGGCTCCCGGAACTGCTGCGCGCGTGCGGGGTCACCGACGCGGCGGCCGTCGCCCTGTGGCTGGAGGCGCTGCGCCGGGTCCGCCGGAGCCCCGGGCGCCGGCCGGCGGTCGTCCCGTACCGGGGCCTCGCCCGCTTCGAGCAGGAGGACGCCGCCTGGTACTTCGGCCGGGAGGAGCTGACCGCGGCGCTGGCCGGCCGCGTGCGGGACCTGCGGGGCCGGGGCGCGCTGGTGGTGGCCGGGCCGTCCGGGGCGGGCAAGTCGTCACTGCTGCGCGCCGGCCTCGTCCCAGCGCTGCGCGGGGAGGCCGAGGTCGTGCTCCGCACCGCCGGCGGGATCGCGGCCGCCGAGGTCCCCGGGCTCTGCGGGACTGGCCCCGCGGTCGTGATCGTCGACCAGTTCGAGGAGGTCTTCACGGGCCGGTCCGAGGAGGACGCCGCGGACCTCATCGCCGCGCTGCTCGGCCTGCCGGCCGCCGTGGTGCTCGCCCTGCGCGCCGACTTCTACGGGCGGGCGCTGCGGCATCCGGGACTGGCCGGGGTGCTGCAGACGGGCCAGGTCGTGGTCGCCCCCATGAACCAGGACGAGCTGCGCCGCGCGATCGTCGCGCCCGCGCAGCGCGCCGGGCTAGAGCTGGAGCCCGGCCTGGCCGACCTGCTGCTGCGCGAGATGAGCCCGGCGGCCGGCGCGCGGACCGGCGCCGCCCACGAGACCGGCACGCTGCCGCTGCTGTCGCACGCGCTGCTGTCGACGTGGGAGCGGCGGCGGCAGGGGGTGCTCACCATCGCCGGCTACCGCGACGGCGGCGGGATCGAGGGCGCGGTGGCCGCGACGGCCGAGGAGGTCTACCTCGGGCTCGCGGAGGAGGACCGCCTCGTCGCGCGGCGGCTGTTCGGGCGGCTCGTGCACATCGCCGACGACACGGGGGTGACCCGGCGCCGGGTGGCCGAGCGCGAACTCGGGGACGAGGCGCGGGACGTCCTCGGCCTCTTCGTCGCGCAGCGCCTCGTCACCGCCCGCGCCGACGGCGTCGAGATCGCGCACGAGGCGCTGCTGTCCGCCTGGCCGCGGCTGCGCGCCTGGCTGGAGGCCGACCGGGCGGGGCTGCGCACCCACCGCCGGCTCACCGCGGGCGCCGAGGCGTGGGAGGAGTCGGGCCGCGACCCGGGCACCCTGCTGCGCGGGGCGTGGCTCGCCGAGGCCGCGGACCTGGCCGCCGACCCGCGCCGCGGCGCCGCGCTGAACGAGCGGGAGCGGCGGTTCCTGGAGGCGTCGGTGCGGCAGCGGGACGCCGAGGCGAGGGCGGCGCGGCGGCTGGTCCGGCGCGGCCGGCGGCTGATCGCCGTGCTGTCGGCGGTGTCCCTGCTGGCGCTCGGGCTGGCGGCGGTCACGCTGCGCCAGCGGCACACCGCCGACGTGCAGCGCGACATCGCGGTGTCGCGGCAGGTCGCGATCGAGTCGGGGAAGCTGCGCGGCAAGGACGCCGCGCTGGCGGGGCAGACCGCACTGGCCGCCTACCGGGTGGCGCGCACCCCCGAGGCGCGCGCCAGCCTGCTGGGGGCCTACGCCGGCCCCGCCGCGACCCGGATCGTCAGCGCCCGCGGCGTGCTGCAGGCGGTCGCGGTGAGCGGGGACGGCCGCACGCTCGCGACCGGCGGCGCCGACCGGACCGTGCGGCTCTGGAACGTCGCCGACCGCGGCCGCCCGGTCCCGGCCGGCGACCCGGTGCGCGGGTTCCCCGACACCGTGTACAGCGTGGCGTTCGGCCCGGACGGCGGGACGCTGGCCGCCGGGGGCGGCGGGGGCACGCTGCTGATGTGGTCGCCGGGCGGTGCTCCACGCGCGCTGACCGGGCCGCGCGGCACCGTCTACGCGGTGGCGTTCAGCCCGGACGGCCGGACGCTCGCCGCGGCGAGCGCGGACGGCACCGTCCGGGCCTGGGACACCGCCGCCCCGCGGCCGGGCGGCCGGGTGCTGGCCGCGGGCCCGGTTCCCGCGCACAGCGCGGCGTTCAGCCCGGACGGCTCGACGCTCGCCGCCGGGTTCTCCGACGGAACGATCCAGCTCGTGGACCTGGCCCGCCGCGAGCGCGCGGGCCGTCCCCTCGCGGCCGGGAAGCGGACCGTCTACGCGCTGGCGTTCAGCCCGGACGGCCGGACGCTCGCGGCGGGCGGCGCCGACGGGCGGGTCCGGCTCTGGCGGACGGCCGACCGGTCCCCCGCCGGCGAGCCCTTCACCGGGCCGAAGAGCTGGGTCAACGGGCTGGCGTTCGCGCCCGGCGGCCGGTCGCTCGCCGCGGCTAGCTCCGACGGCAAGGTCTGGATCTGGGACACCGCGACGCGGGCGCTCACCGCGAGCCTGCCGCATCCGGGCCCGGTGACGGCCGTGGCGTTCCCGCGCCCGGGCACGCTCGCGACCGCCGCAGCCGACGGCGCGGCCCGGATCTGGGACGTCCCCGGCCCGGTCATCGAGGGCCCCGGCGGCGGGGTCTTCGCCGCCGGGCTGAGCCGGGACGGCCGGGTCCTCGCGCTGGCGGGCGCCGGCGGCACCGCGCGGCTGTGGTCGGTGGCCGACCCGCGCCGCCCGTCCCCGCTCGGCCCGGTGATCGAGCGGGCGGCGGGCCCCGGCACGGCGTCGGGGGCCGCCGCGCTGAGCCCGGACGCCGCGACGCTCGCGATCGGCACCACCGGCGGCGCGACGCGGCTGTGGGACGTCCGCTCCCCCGGCCGCCCCGTCGCGATCCCCGCCGGGCTCACCGGCCCCGGCGGTCTCGTGGAGGGGCTCTCGTTCAGCCCGGACGGCCGCGTCCTCGCCGTGGCGGGCGACGACGAGAAGGTCTGGCTGTGGGACGTGGCGGACCCGTACCGGCCGGCGCGGGCCGCCGTGCTCACCGGCGCGACCAACTACACCTACCAGGCCGCGTTCAGCCCGGACGGCCGGACGCTCGCCTACGGCACCGCGGACCGGACCGTCCTCCTCTGGGACGTCGCCGACCCCCGGCGCCCCGTCCGGCTCGGCCCGGCGCTCACCGGTCACGGCGGCTACGTGTTCGCCGCGGCGTTCAGCGCGGACGGCGGCACCCTCGCCACCGCCGGCGCGGACAACACGGTGGTCCTGTGGGACGTCCGCGACCGGGCGCGCCCGCGTCCGCTCCCGCACCGCCTGACCGGGCCGGCGAACTACATCTACTCCCTCGCCTACGGCCCGGACGGCGTCCTCGCGGCGACCGGCGGCGACGGGACCGTCTGGCTGTGGGACACCTCGGACCCGTCCGGCCCGCGCGCCCTCGCGACCCTGGCGGCCTCGGCCGAGGCCGTCTACATCGACGTCGCCGTCCCGGCCCGCCCCCTCCTGGTCACCGCCGGCGTGGGACGCGAGGTCAGGCTGTGGAACCTGGACCCGGAGGAGGTGGCCGCGCACGTCTGCGCCACCGCGGGCACCCCGATCACCGAGCCGGAATGGCGCCGCTACCTCCCGTCCGCCCCCTTCGACCCGCCCTGCCGGTGAGGTTCGAGCATCGTGATGCCGGGGCCGGTCATCGCCGTGAGGGCCGCGGGGCCGTCGTCGAGGGGCAGGACGCGGCCCACCAGGAGTTCGGGGCGCAGCGCGCCGGCGCGGACCAGCTCCATCATCGGGGCGTAGGCGTGCGCGGCCATCCCGTGGCTGCCGGCGATCTCCAGTTCCCAGGCGATGACCCGGTCCATCGGGAGGTCGGCGCGGCCCGCGCCGGGCGGCAGCAGGCCGACCTGGACGTGCCGGCCGCGGCGGCGCAGCGACTCGACCGAGGCGCGGGCGGTCGCCGGGCTGCCGAGCGCGTCCAGGGAGACGTGCGCGCCGCCGCCGGCGGCGTCGCGGACGGCCGCGGCGACGTCGTCGTGACCGGACGCGTCGACGACCGCAGCGGCCCCGCAGCGGCGCGCCAGCTCCAGCGCCTGCGGCGCGACGTCGACCGCGACGACGTGGGCGCCGGCCGCGGCGGCGATCATGACGGCGGACAGGCCCACGCCGCCGCAGCCGTGCACGGCGACCCACTGGCCGGCGGTGACGCCGCCCTGCGCCGTGACCGCCCGGAACGCGGTCGCGAACCGGCAGCCGAGCCCGGCGGCGGTCGTGTACGACATCTCGTCGGGGAGGCCGACGAGGTTCACGTCGGCGTTCTCGATCGCGACGTAGTGCGCGAACGAGCCCCAGTGGGTGAAGCCGGGCTGGGTCTGGGACTCGCACACCTGCTGGTCGCCCGACGCGCAGGACGGGCAGCGGCCGCAGGCGCAGACGAACGGGACGGTGACCCGGTCCCCGGGACGGTGCCGGGCGACGCCCGCGCCGGTCTCGGCGACCGTGCCGGCCAGTTCGTGGCCGGGGACGTGCGGGAAGGCGCGGATGTCGGGGTCGTGGCCCCGCCAGCCGTGCCAGTCGCTGCGGCAGACGCCGGTGGCCTCGACGCGGATCACCGCGCCGCCCGCCGGGACCGGCGGGTCGGGCAGCTCGCGGACGGACGGCGGCGCGCCGAAGGCGTCGTAGGCGACCGCGCGCACTAGAACTCGAAGCCGCCCGGGCGGCCGTTGCGATCGGCGATCAGCCCGGCGAGGGTGGCGATGGCGATCTCCGCCGGGGACTTGGACCCGATGTTCAGGCCGATGGGGCGGTGCACCCGGGCGATGTCGCCCGCCGGGACGCCGAGCTCGGTGAGCGCCGGGATGTGCGGCGCGGGGTGCCGCGGATTGCCCATGACGCCGACCCACCGGACGGGCTGCGTCAGCACGTCGCGCAGGACGGGCCCGAGCTCGGCGCGGTGGTGGTCGGTGACGATGACGTCGGCGGTGCCGTCGAGGGCGGGCAGGTCCGTCAGCCCGTCGCGGTCCTTGTCGGGGTCGACGAGGAACGTCCGGTAGCCGAGGTCGGCGCCGTAGCGCAGCAGGTGGTCGGCGACCGCGCCGGCGAACACCGCGACCAGCGTGCGCTCCGCCGCGGCGGGCGGGGCGTCGCCGTGCGCGACGGCGCAGGACGGGTCGGTCTCGTGCGGGGTGCCCATACCGGCAGTGTGCCGCGCCGGGCGGCGGCCGGTCCAGGGGCCACGCCCTTATCGGAAACCGGGGTTTCCCAAACGTGGCACTCCCGTCGTGGAACGGGTATGCCTAAACTACCTGGCACCCGGCGGCACAGGAGGGATCGTGATCGCGAGACCGGAGGGCGGCCCCCGCGTGGTGGTGGGGGTGGACGACTCCGCGGGCGCCCGCTGCGCGCTCTCCTGGGCGATCGGCGCGGCGCGGCTGCGCCGGCTGCCGCTGCTGGTCGCGCACGCGGCGCCGCTGCCGCCGCACGTGTCGGCGGCCGGGCAGCTCGGCTGCGGCATCACCGAGGCGCTGCGCGCCTCCGGCGCCGAGCTCATCGCGCGGCTGCTCACCGAGGTGTCCGGCGGCCCGCCCGGCGGAGTGGAGCTGACCGCGCTGGCGCTGGTCGGCGAGCCGGGCGCGGCACTGGTGCGACTCGCGGGCGACGACGACATCCTGGTCGTCGGGCAGGGCACCCGCGGCCCGTTCTCCCGGCTGCTGCGGCCGTCGGTGCGGCTGCACTGCGCCCGCCGGGCCCGCGCGACGCTGGTGTGCGTCCGGCAGCCCTCGTTCGAGACGCTGCTGGAGGGCCTCGCCGTGGCGGACGAATCGCCCGGCCACGTCCCGGGCTCGCGGTTCCGCAGGCTGGGCCGGCGGCTGCGGCTCCCGCTCTGACCGCGCCGCCGCGCATAGGCTTGCCCCATGCGCAAGTACGTGATCATCGGCGCCATCGGCAGCGGCAAGGGGACGCAGTCGGGCCTGCTCGCGCGGGACCTGGACCTCGTGCACATCAGCGTCGGGGACATCTTCCGCTGGCACGTCAAGAGCCACACCAAGCTCGGCGCGCAGGTCCGGCGGATCATGGCGGCCGGTGAGCTGGTCGGCGACGACCTCGCGGAGAACGTCGTCCGGGAGCGCCTGGACCAGCACGACTGGAACTACGGGTTCGTCATCGACGGGTTCCCGCGCAGCCGGCGGCAGACCGAGTTCTTCCTGGAGGGCTACGACATCGACGGCGTGATCCATCTCGACCTGCCGGACGCGGAGGTCCGCCGCCGGGTGCTGGGCCGGCGGCTGTGCGCCCGGTGCGGGATGGACTACAACCTGATCGCCGACCGTCCCACGCAGGAGGGGCGGTGCGACGTGTGCGGGGGCGAGCTGGTGACCCGCGAGGACGACACCGAGGAGGCGCTCGCCGAGCGGCTGCGCCAGTACCACCAGAAGACCGACCCCGTCTTGGAGCTGTTCGGCCGCAAGGAGTACGTGGTCACCGTCGACGCCCGGCCGGGCATCGACGAGGTGCAGCGGACGCTCCGCGAGCGGCTCCGGCTGCCGCCGCCCCGATGACCCCGCCCGCGATGACCCCGGGCCCGCTGACCCCGCCCGCACCGTCCTCGCCCGTGGTGGAGCTGGCCGACGACCGCGCGGCGCGGCGCGGCCTCCGGCTGTTCCTGAAGCGGGACGACCTGATCCACCCGGAGCTGCCGGGCAACAAGTGGCGCAAGCTCCGGCACAACCTCGGACCGGCCCGCGCCCACGGGACGGTCCTGACGTTCGGCGGCGCCTACTCCAACCACATCCGCGCGACGGCCGCGGCGGGGCGGCTCTTCGGGTTCGCGACGATCGGCGTGATCAGGGGCGAGGAGCATCTGCCGCTGAACGATTCGCTGGCCTGCGCCGCGCGGATGGGCATGCGCCTCGCCTACCTGGACCGCGCCGCCTACCGGCGCAAGCACGAGCAGGACGTCATCGCGGCCCTGCGCGAGCGATGGGGCGGCTTCCACCTGCTGCCCGAGGGCGGCAGCAACGCGCTCGCCGTCCGGGGCTGCGCGGAACTCGGCGCGGAGGTGCCCGGCTTCGACGTGGTCTGCTGCCCCTGCGGGACGGGCGGGACGCTCGCCGGCCTGGCGGCGGGCCTGGCCCCGCGTCAGCGCGCCGTCGGGTTCGCGGTGCTGAAGGGCGGCTTCATGGACGGCGAGGTGGAGCGGCTCCAGCGCGAGACCTACGGCGGACGGCGGGGAGACTGGCACGTCGAGAACGGCTTCCATTTCGGCGGCTACGCCAGGCGGACCCCGGAGCTGGACGCCTTCATCGACGATTTCGCCGGCCGGCACGGCATCGTCCTCGACCGGATCTACACGGCCAAGATGATGTTCGGCGTCCTCGCCCTGGCCGGGCGCGGCGCGTTCCCGGAGGGCACCCGGATCCTGGCCGTCATCACCGGCTGACCGGACGGCCCCGCCAGACCCGGGGCCGTCCGCGCGGGCGTCAGGCCGGGGGCAGGCCGACCAGGTCCGCGAGTGCCGCGCGGTGGCGGTCCGGCGTGCCGAGGGCGATGGAGTCGGCCTTGGCGCGCTTCAGGTAGAGGTGCGCGGGGTGCTCCCAGGTGAACCCGATGCCGCCGTGCATCTGCACGCATTCCTCGGCCGCCTTGAGCGCGACGGCCGAGCAGTGCGCCTGCGCGACCGCCGTCGCGATCGGCGTGTCCTCGTCGCCGGCGGCGACGCAGGACGCCGCGTGCCGGGCCACCGCGCGGGCCTGGGTGATGGACGTCCACAGGTCGGCGAGGCGGTGCTTGAGCCCCTGGTAGGAGCCGACCGGCCGGCCGAACTGGAAGCGCGTCTTCACATAGGCGACGGTGTCGTCCAGGCAGCGCTCGGCGAGCCCGAGCTGCTCGGACGCCAGCATCGCCGCGCCGGTCAGCAGGCCGGCCCGCACGGCCTCCGCGTCCGCGACCCGCCGGGCCGGCGCGCCGGAGAAGGCGACGTCGGCGAGCCGCCGGGTCATGTCGAGCGAGGTCACGGCGGTGCGGCGGGCGTCGGCGGCCTCCACCGCGTACAGCGCACCGGAGGCCGGGACGAGGAGCACGTCGGCGGCCATGCCGTCGGCGACGCTGGTGACCTCGCCGGTCAGCGTCCCGTCCGCGGCCCGCACGGTCGCGGGCGCGTCGCCGGGACCGGCGCTGAACGGCACGGCCGGCACGGCGATCTTCTCCCCGGCGGCCAGCTCCGGCAGCAGGTCGCGCTCCCCGGCGGCCAGCAGCGCGGCCGTCGCGATGACCGAGCTGGTCAGGAACGGGACGGGCGCGGCGGACCGGCCCAGCTCCTCCATGACCACGGCGGTCTCCCGCCAGCCGGCGCCGGCGCCGCCGAGGTCCTCGGGGACGGGCAGCCCGGCGCAGCCGAGCTGCCCGGCGACGGCCCGCCACAGCGCCGCGTCGTACGGCTCGTCCTTCTCGGTCCCGGCGAGCACGGACGTCCACGGCGCCTTGTCGTCGAGCAGTTCCCGGACGCCCGCCCGCAGGTCGTTCTCGATCTCGGAGTACAGCAGGTCGCTCATTTGGGCAGGTCCTTCCACGCCACGTCCTTGTCGACGCGGATCTCGCCGGGCAGGCCGAGGACGCGCTCGGCGATGATGTTGCGCAGGATCTCCGAGGTGCCGCCCTCGATGGAGTTGCCCTTGGCGCGCAGGTAGCGGTAGCCGGGCGAGCGGCGGGTGAAGTCGACCTCGGCGGGGCGGCGCATCGTCCAGTCGTCGTAGCGCAGGCCGTCCTCGCCGAGCATCTCCAGTTCCAGGCCGGAGACCTTCTGGTTGAGCTCGGCGAAGGCGAGCTTGGCGCCCGATCCCTCGGGGCCGGGCTGCCCGGCGGTGAGCTGCTGGCGCAGCCGCGCCCCGGTGAGCCGGGCCGCCTCGGTCTCCACCCACGCGCGCAGCAGGGCGTCGTGCAGGCCGGGGGTGCGCAGCTCGGGGCGGTCCCGCCAGAGGGCGGCGACCACGCCGATCATGCCGCTCTCGCGCGGGGCGGCGTTGCCGCCGATCGCGACCCGCTCGTTCATCAGCGTGGTGGTGGAGACCCGCCAGCCCTGCCCGACCTCGCCGAGCCGGTGCTCGTCGGGGATCCGCACGTCGGTGAGGAACACCTCGTTGAACTCGGCCTCGCCGGTGATCTGCCGCAGCGGGCGGACCTCGACGCCGGGCGCGGTCATGTCGCACACGAAGTAGGTCATGCCGCGGTGCTTGGGGACGTCGGGGTCGGTGCGGGTGACGAGGATCGCCCAGCGGGCCTCGTGGGCCATGGACGTCCAGACCTTCTGGCCGTTGACCGTCCAGGCGTCGCCGTCGCGGACGGCGCGGGTGGCGAGCGCGGCGAGGTCCGACCCGGCGCCGGGCTCGCTGAACAGCTGGCACCACACCTCCTCGCCGGTCCACAGCGGGCGCAGGAAGCGGCGCTTCTGCTCCTCGGTGCCGAACGCGAGGACGGTCGGCGCGGCCATGCCGAGCCCGATGCCGTTGCGCTCGGGGTGGTTGGTCGGCGCGCCGGCCGCGGCGAACGCCCGGTCGACGGCGGGCTGCAGGTGGCGGGGGGCGCCGAGCCCGCCGAGCCCCTCGGGGTAGTGGACCCAGGCGAGCCCGGCGTCGAACCGGGCGCGCAGGAACTCCAGGGGCTCCGGTGCCGAGGGGTCGTGTACGGCGAGGAACTCGCCGACCCGCCTGCTCAGCTCGTCGGCGTCGGGCGGTGCTGTGCTCACAGGGCGAACCTCCGCGCGGGGCGGCGGGCGGCGGCCGGGCCGCCCGCAACGAACATACCAACCGGTCGGTATGGCCCGTCCAGCCTAGGAACCCCCGGGACGCCCAGTCAACCGCCGCCCGGTCGACCGCCGCCCAGCGCCCGGGCCAGCCCGCGGTGGTCGTGGTAGTCGCGGGACTCCACGATGTGGCCGTCGCGGACGCGCAGGACGAAGATGTTCGGGACGACGAACGCGCGGCCCGTCTCGGTGTTGCGCCCCTCGTAGTCGAACTCGGCGACGATGACCTCCGGGTCGGCGGTCTCGTGGACCCGGACGTTGCGCACCGTCATCTCCATCGGGAGGGTCTCCAGCCGGGCGAAGTGCTCGCGCAGCGCCGCGCGGCCCTCCAGGCGCAGGGCGGGATCGGCGAACGGGTGCACCACCACCGCGTCCTCCGCGTACAGCCGCGGCAGCGACTCGGGCCGCCGCGCGGTCACCCCGTCGAGGAGCCGCTGGAAGACGGCCCGGGGGCTGGCGAACTCGGACATGACACACTCCCCTACAATCGGAGTCCGTGCTCCGTATGAGAAAATACGGAGCCCAGACTCCACTTGTCAACGGAAGGCCGCGATGACCTCACCCGCGTCCGGCAGGCCGCCGCGCGCCGACGCCCTGCGCAACCGCGCCAAGGTCCTCGCCGCGGCGGAGGAGGTCTTCGCCGTCCAGGGGACCTCCGCCTCCACCGAGGAGGTCGCGCGGAAGGCGGGGGTCGGGATCGGCACGGTGTTCCGGCACTTCCCGACCAAGGAGTCGCTGCTGGAGGCCGTGCTGGTCGCGCTGCTGGAGCGGCTGGCCGCGGAGGCGCGGGAGCTGCGGTCGGCCGCCGATCCGGGCGCGGCGTTCTTCGGGTTCTTCTCCCGGGTGGTCTCCCGGGCGGCGGCGAAGCAGGCCGTCACCGAGGCGCTGGCCGAGGCCGGCGTCGACGCGCGGCGGGCCACCGGGGCCGCCGGGCCCGGCCTGCGGGCGGCGCTCGGTGCCCTGCTCGAACGGGCTCAGGAGGCCGGGGCCGTGCGCCGCGACATCGGGGCGGGCCAGGTCATGGCGCTGCTGGCCGGCCTGTCCTACGCCGCCGGGCGCGCCGGGGCCCGCGAGGACGTCCTGCGGATCGCCTTCGACGGCCTGCGCCCGCACGCCTGCCGGGATCAGGCGGCGGCGCGCAGGTAGTGGGCCCAGTAGCCCTGCCACGGCCCGTACCGCGCGGCGAGCTCGCGCAGCCGGGCCTCGGTGAGGGCGCGGCCGTAGGCGCGGGACGCCGCGCCGAGCAGCGCCTTCTCGACCGGCGTCTCGTCCATCCGGCCGAGGCCGCGGATCAGGATGAAGTTCGCCGACCACGGGCCGACGCCGGGCAGGCCGAGCAGGAAGTCCTTGACCTCGCCGTAGGGGCCGGTGCGCAGGAAGCCCTCGTCGGTCTCGGCCCAGCCCTGGAACGCGCCGTGCAGGTAGCGGCCCTTCCGCCGGTCCCCGGCGAGTTCGGCGACGCGGGCCTCCGCCAGGGACGCGAGCTGGTCGATGTCGGGGAACGCGGTGTACTCGGTGCCGTCCACGGTCAGCCGGTCGGCGAACTCGGCGGCCAGGGCCCGCTTGCCCTTCGCCGCGGCGGCCCTCGGGGCGCGCTGCGACAGGATCGCCCACACCAGGTTCTCCAGCGGCGTGGGGAACTTGACCTGGTGGTACCCGTGGAGCCGGTCGATGACGGGCGCGAAGCCCGGGTCGTCGCGCCCGATGGCGTAGAAGGCGGTGAGGTCGTCGTCCAGGCTCAGGTAGAACCGGATCCGGTCGGCGGCGGCGTCGCGGACGTCCGGCGCGATCGGTTCGGCCGCGTGCAGGGTGGCGCGGACACCGCCGCCCGCCTGGACGACCCGGGCCACGACGGTCCGGCCGCGGGCGCGCAGGGCCTTGGTCAGCGCGCCACCGCCGATCGCCTGCTCCCCGGACGTCGGCGGGAACCCGCCCACGAACCGCAGGGACGGGCCGAGGTCGAACGGCGGGGCGGCGGGCAGGTCGGCGGTCTCGGTGAACACGGGCGCACCCTACCCACCGGGTGCGACAGGCCCACCGGCTGCGGCAGGCCCGCCTGCTACGGCATCGCCAGTTCGGCGGGGAGGTCGTCCCGGTGGAGGACGGTCAGGGACGTGACGGCGCGGGTCAGCACGACGTAGAGGCGCGCGAGGCCGCGCGCCTCGGCGGCGGCGATGGCGGCGGGCTCGGCGACGATCACGTGGTCGTACTCCAGGCCCTTGGCGAGCGTCGCGGGGACGACCAGCAGCCGGGCGGTGCCGTCGGACTCCGGCCCGAGGACCTCGTGCTCCAGCCCGGCCGCCGCCAGGGCCGCCGCGTGCGCGTCCGCGCCCGCGTCCGGCACGATCAGGCCGACCGACCCCGGGCGGGCCAGCGCCGCGCGGACGGCGCCGGCGGCGGCGGCGCGCACGTCGGGCACGCGGCGCACCTGCAGTGCGCCGGCGCCGGGCCGCAGCGAGCGGGGCCGCTCCAGGCCGGGCGCGATGTGCGGGAGCAGGCGGGCCGCGTAGTCGAGGACGGTGCCCGGGACGCGGAAGCCGAGGGTCAGCTCGGTGACGTCCCCGTCCTGCCCGAGGTGGGTGAGCACCTCCTTCCAGGACCGGGCCGACCAGGCGGTGGTGCCCTGGGCGAGGTCGCCGAGGACGGTCGCCGAGCCCGTCCCGCAGCGGCGGCCCAGCGCGCGGAGCTGCATCGCGGACAGGTCCTGCGCCTCGTCGACCACGAGGTGGCCGAGCGAGGCGGTCCGCTCGATGAGGTCGTTCAGCTCGTCGAGGAGGGCGCGGTCGGCGGCCGTCCATGTGGCGGAGCGGTGGGAACGCGGGGGCTTGGCCCACCGGACCGCGTCCTGCTCGCCGTCGTCCAGGACGCCCCTGGCCGCGCTCCGCAGGAACGCGGCGTCCGACAGCAGCCGGTGCAGGACCTGCTCGGCGGTCACCTTCGGCCACACCGCGTCGAGGACCTCCTTGACGGGCCGGCTCCGCGCGACCTGGTCCTGGACGCGGTCGTCGGGCGCCTCGCCGCGCCGCTCCATCAGCACGAGGATCCGGTGGGCGAGCCGCTGCGCGAACGCGGCGCGGCCGGCGCCGTAGCGGGTGGTGCCGCGCAGGCCCGCGGCGATCTCGCGGACCTCGTGGTCGGCGAGCCGGTAGCGGGCCGCGCCGCGGGTGACGACCAGGCCCTCCTCCGGCTTGCGGACGTGCAGCCACAGCGCCCTGCGCAGGACGTCCGCCATCCGCGCGTCGCCCTTGGCCGCGGCGACCGCGGCCGGCTCCTCCCCCGGCGCCGCCCCGAGCAGGTCGTCGATGGTGGCCTGCTCTACCCTGACCTCGCCGAGCGCGGGCAGCACCGCCGAGATGTAGGCGAGGAACGCCCGGTTCGGGCCGACGATGAGGACGCCGGACCGCGACAGCCGCTCCCGGTGGGTGAACAGCAGGTAGGCGGCGCGGTGCAGGCCGACGGCGGTCTTGCCGGTGCCGGGCGCGCCCTGCACGCACACCGTGCGGGGCAGGCCGGCGCGGACGATCGCGTCCTGGTCGGGCTGGATGGTGGCGACGATGTCGCGCATCGGCCCGGTGCGGGGCCGCTCGATCTCGTCGGTGAGGATCCTGGACGGCCCGAGGTCCGCGCCGTCGAGCGGCTCGTCCTCGAACGCGGTCAGCTCGCCGGCCTGGAAACCGAAGCGGCGGCGCAGCCGCCAGCCCATCGGGTCGGCGGGCCCGGCCTGGTAGAACGCGCGGGAGACGGGGGCGCGCCAGTCCAGCACGAGCGGGCGGCCCTCGTCGCCGTCGTGGACGTGCCGCCGCCCCACGTACATGATCGCGGGCAGGTCGGGGCCGGCGTCGCCGTCGCGGTCCATGCGGCCGAAGAACAGCGGGGTGCCGGGCTGGTCGGCGAGGGCGGCGATCCGCTGGTCGAGCAGCGACTCCAGGAACTGCTTGGAGACCCAGTCGGCGGCGACGTCGGCGGACAGGCCCTCGGCGTGCTCGCGCATCCGGCGCAGCGCGGCGCGGGACTCGGCGAGGTGGGCGCGTTCGGCGGCCAGTATCTCCGGTTCACCGGTACCGGCGTCGGCGTCGGCGGTTTCGGCGGGCATGCGGGCAGACCTCCGGCGGTGAGAGGGCGGGCGAGGGCGAAACCCACTACCTTACCGGCCGATGCGCGGGACCGGCGGCGCTTCGCCTTGCCCGGCCGGGCCGCGGTGTGTGACGTTGGGCGGCATGGTGTCTCTGACTGGACGGTCGGCAGTGGTCACGGGGGCCTCGTCCGGCATCGGCGCGGTCGTCGCCGAGGCGCTCGCCGCCGCCGGCGCCCGCGTGGGGCTGGTGGCGCGGCGCGAGGACAGGCTGGAGCAGGTCCTCGCCCGGTGCCGCGAGCACTCCCCCGATTCGGCGATGTGGACGGCCGACCTCGGCGACCTCGGCGGGATCGGGGAGCTGGCGGAGGCGGTGGAGCGCGCGTTCGGCGGCGTGGACGTGCTGGTGAACAACGCGGGGATGCCGAAGCGGCGCCGCGTCCAGGACCTGTCCCCCGCCGAGGCCGAGGACGTGATGCGGCTGAACTACTCCTCCCCGGTGCGGCTCACGCTGGCGCTGCTGCCCGGCATGATCGAACGCGGGCGCGGGCACCTGGTGGCGATCGGGTCGGTCGCGGCGCGGCTCGGCCCGCCGCACGAGGGCGCCTACGGGGCGTCCAAGGCGGCGCTCACCGCGTTCTGGGAGAGCATGGCGGTCGACCTGGACGGCACGGGCGTGCAGGCCCACGTGATCCAGCCGGCGCTCATCGCGGGCACCGAGCTGTTCACGCTGCCCGGCAACGAGCCGCCGCTGAGCGACGTGTCGGACGCGCTGCCGCCGCGGCAGGTCGCCGACGCCGTCCTGGCGGCCCTGGAGAGCGGCAGGTTCGAGCAGTACGTGCCGGGCTGGTTCGACGAGATGGCGTCCGGCAAGGCCGCCGACGTCGACGCGTTCCTCGCCGGCGTCAAGGAGTGGGCCCGCGACCGGCTGGAGCCCCCGGCGCCCTGAGCGGGGCCGTTGCCGCCGTCCCCGCGCGTCAGTAGGGTGTGCATCCGCGAGTGATACACATCACAGTGAGCCGCGAGGTGCGGATGGCTGCTCCAGCAGGGCTTCAGGTCAGCGGCGTGACGGTCCGGTTCGGCGGGCTGACGGCCGTGGACGGCGCCGGGCTCACCGCGCCGCCCGGCGCGGTGACGGGGCTGGTCGGCCCGGACGGCGCGGGCAAGACGACGCTGTGCGACGTGATCACCGGGCTGCGCCGCCCGGCGGCCGGCACCGTCCGGCTCGGCGACGCCGACCTGACCGGCAGCGCGGCGCGCGTGCGGGCCCGGCGCGGCATCGCCCGCACGTCCCCGCGTCCGGCGGGGTCGCGCACCGTCGGGGAGAGCGTGCGGACCGCCGCCGCGCGGCACGCGATGGCGCGCGAGTACCCGGGCCGGACGGCGCGGGACCGGTGGCGGCGCCGGCTGGACGCCCGGCGGGACGCGGGACCGCGCGCCGACGAGATCCTCGCCCGCGTCGGCATCGCCGAGTACGCGGAGCGGTGCGCGCGGTCGGCGCCGCCGGGCGTGGCGCTGCTGACCGGGCTGGCGCGGGCGCTCACCGCCGAGCCGGCGGTGCTGCTGCTGGACGAGCCGTGGGCGGGGATGCCGGCGCGGCACGCGCGGGCCCTGGAGGTGCTGCTGCGCGACCTGGCGGCCGAGGGCCTGGCGGTGCTGGTGGCCGAGCGGGACCTGGAGCCGGTGCTCGGGGTCTGCGACGTCCTGCACGTGCTGGCCGGCGGCCGGGTGATCGCGGCCGGCGCGCCGGCGGAGGTCCGCGCCGACCCCCGGGTGCGGGACGCCTACCGGGAGGTCACCACGTGTCGATCCACGGCCGGGGACGATCCCCGGCGGGCGGGGCTCCAGCGAACACCGTCGTGATCCAGCGGCGCGTGTCGGCAGGGTCGATGACGTCGTCCAGCTCGAACACCGTGGCCGCGTGCAGCGCCTTGCCGTACTCGTAGGCGGCGGCGACCATCTGCTCGAACAGCGCCCCCGGGTCCTCGGCGGCCGCCAGCTCCTTGCGGAACCCGAGCCGGACGGCGCCCTCCAGCCCCATGCCGCCGATCTCGCCGGTGGGCCAGGCGAGGGTCGCGAGCGGCGCCTTGAACCCGCCGCCCGCCATCGCCTGCGCGCCGAGCCCGTAGCCCTTGCGCAGCACGATCGTGACGACCGGGACGCGCAGGTTCGCGCCGATGACGAACAGGCGGCTGAAGTGCCGGACGGTCGCGGTCCGCTCGGCGTCCGGGCCGACCATGAAGCCGGGTGTGTCGCACAGGGACACGACGGGCAGGCCGTGCGCGTCGCACAACTGCAGGAACCGGGCGGCCTTGTCGGCGGCGTCGCGGTCGATGGCGCCGCCGAGGTGCGCGGGGTTGCTGGCGATGAGGCCCATCGGGCGGCCCTCGATCCGCACCAGCGCGGTGATGATCCCGATCCCGAACGCGCGGCGCAGTTCCAGCACCGAGCCGGTGTCGGCGAGGTGGGCGACGGCGCGGCGGACGTCGTAGGCGCGCATCCGGTTCTCCGGGACGACGTGCCGCAGGGCGCGCTGGTCGTCGCACGCCCACTCCTCCTGTGCGCCCTGGAAGTAGGACAGGTACCGGCGGGCGGCGTCGACGGCCTCCGCCTCGTCGGCCACGGCGATGTCGACGACGCCGTTGGGCTCCTGGTCGCCGATCGGGCCGATCTCCTCGGGCGCGAACACGCCGAGGCCGCCGCCCTCGATCATCGCGGGACCGCCCATGCCGATGTTGGCGTCGCGGGTGGCGATGATGGCGTCGCAGCAGCCGAGCAGGGCCGCGTTCCCGGCGAAGCAGCGCCCGGAGGCGATCCCGACGGACGGGACGACGCCGCTGAGCCTCCCCATGGCGTGGAAGGTCGTCACGTCCAGCCCGGACACCGAGGACGTGTCGGTGTCGCCGGGCCGTCCCCCGCCGCCCTCGGCGAACAGCACGAGGGGCAGGCGGCGGCGGTGGGCGATGTCGAGCATCCGGTCGGTCTTGCGGTGGTTCTGGTGGCCCTGCGTCCCGGCCAGGACCATGTAGTCGTAGGACATGACGACGGCCTTCTCGCCGTTCACGTCCCCGATGCCGCACACCATGCCGTCGGCCGGGGTGCGCTCGATGAGGTCGTCCAGGGGCCGCCGCTGCCGCTGCGCGGCGATCGCGAGGGCGCCGTACTCGGCGAACGTGCCGGGGTCGCACAGGTCGGCGATGTTCTCGCGGGCGGTGCGGTGGCCGCGCGCGTGCCGCTTGGCGACCGCCTCGGGACGGGACGCGTCCAGGCCGGTCCGGTGCCGCCGCAGCGTCTCGGCGAGGTCGGCGCGGATCGCGTCGAGGTCGGCCTCGTCCTCCTCGGCCGCGTGGTCGCCGCCGACCTCGGCGGGCTCGACGAACAGCAGCGGCGCGCCCTCGGCGACGGTGTCCCCGGACGCGGCGGCCAGCGCCCGGACGATGCCCGCCCGCCCCGCGCGGACGACGTGCTCCATCTTCATCGCCTCGAGGATCAGCACCGGCGCCCCGGCCCGCACCGCGTCGCCCTCGGCCACCTCGACGGTCACGACCGTCCCCTGCATCGGCGCGGGGACGGCGATCGTGCCGGGCGGCGCGTCCACCGCGGCGACGGCCTCCGGCTCCGCCTCGCGCGCGGTCTCCGGGTAGTAGCGGCGATGCTCGCTCTCCAGCAGTCCGGGCAGGCGGTCGGCGATGAAGGAGGTGTCCACGCCGCCGGCCGTGAACTCGGGGTGCCGCAGGATCCCCTGGAGCAGCGGGATGCTCGTCGCCACGCCCGCGATCTCGAACTCGCCGAGCGCGCCGTGCGCCCGCGCGGCGGCGGACGGCAGGTCCTCCGCGCGGGCGACCACCTTGGCGAGCAGCGGGTCGTAGCGCAGGCTGGTGCGGTAGCCGGCGTACCCGTAGGTGTCGACGCGGACGCCGGGGCCGGACGGCGGCGCGAACGCGGTGAGCGTCCCGGCGCGGGGCCGGGGCGTGCCGTCGGCGTCGATGGTCTCGGTGTTGACGCGCACCTGGACGGCGCAGCCGGACGCGGCCGGCGGCGCGGCGAGGCCCACGCCCGCGAGGTCCTCCCCCAGCGCGAGCCTGATCTGCGCCTTCACCAGGTCGACGCCGGTGATCTCCTCGGTGACGGTGTGCTCGACCTGGAGGCGGGGGTTGGCCTCCAGGAACCAGAACTCCTCGCCCGCGACGAGGAACTCGAACGTGCCCAGGCTGTCGTAGCGGACGCGGGCGGCCATGCGGAGCGCCGCGTCCAGCAGCGCGTCGCGTACCCCGCCCGGCAGCGCGGGCGCGGGCGCGATCTCGATGAGCTTCTGGTGGCGCCGCTGGACGCTGCAGTCGCGCTCCCACAGGTGGGTGACCGCACCGGTCCCGTCCCCGGCGACCTGCACCTCGATGTGGCGGGCGCGCGGCACGTACTTCTCGGCGTACAGGTCGCCGCTGCCGAACGAGTTGAGGGCCTCCGACCGGCACCGCTCGTACGCGGCGGCCATCTCCGCCGGATCGGCGACGACGCGCATGCCGCGCCCGCCGCCGCCCGCGAGCGCCTTGAGCATCACGGGCCCGTGCTCGCGCGCGAACGCCTCGGCGCCGGCGAGGCTCACCGCGCCGCCGGTGCCGGGCGACACCGGCACGCCCGCCTCGCGCGCGAGGTCCCGCGACCGCGCCTTGTCGCCGAACAGCTCCAGCAGGTCGGGGCGCGGGCCGGCGAACACCAGCCCGGCGGCGGCGCAGCGCGCGGCGAACGCGGCGTTCTCGCTCAGGAAGCCGTAGCCGGGGTGGACGGCGGTGGCGCCGGCGTCCTTCGCGGCGGCGAGCAGCGCGTCGGCGTCGAGGTAGCCGGCGACGCCCTCGCCGGGCAGCGCGCGGACCTCGTCGGCGCGGCGGGTGTGCGCCGAGGCGGCGTCGTCGCGGGTGCGGACGGCGATCGTCCGCAGGCCCAGCTCGGCCGCGGCCCGCACGATCCGCAGCGCGATCTCGCCGCGGTTGGCCACCAGGATCCCGCCCACCCGGCCTCCTCACCTCGCCCTGGCCGACACTCTAGAGAGCCGGGCGGACGGGCGGGCGCCCCGGCCTACCCGCCGGCCGCGACCGCGCCCGTCGCGAGGTCGCGGTGCGCGCGGATGATCTCGGCGTAGCGGTGCCCGCTGTCCTTGACGACGCGCTTCTGGGTGGCGAAGTCGACGTGGACGAGCCCGAACCGCTGCGCGTACCCGTACGCCCACTCGAAGTTGTCCAGCAGCGACCAGGCGAAGTAGCCGTCCAGCGGGACGCCGGCGCGGATCGCCGACGCGCACGCCGCCAGGTGCGCCTCCAGGTACGCGGTGCGCTCGGCGTCGTGGACGGCGCCGTCCGGCGTCACCGTGTCGGCGTAGGCGGAGCCGTTCTCGGTGACCATGACGCTGCGCGGCCCGTACTCCCGCGCGACGCGGACGAGGATCTTCGCCAGCCGGTCCGGGTGGATCTCCCAGTCCATGCCGGTGCGCGGCGTCCCCGCCGGGGTGATCTGCCGGGTGCGCGGCGGCGGGCCGGCGGGGTCGGCGACGGTCACAGACCGGCGGTAGTAGTTGACGCCGAGCCAGTCGAGCGGCGCGGCGATGGCCTCCAGGTCCCCGGGCCGCACCGGCGGCTCCACCCCGTACTCCTCGATCATGTCGGCGGGCAGGCCGCGGCCGAAGACCGGGTCGAGCCACCAGCGGTTGTGGTGGCCGTCCTCACGGCGCGCCGCTGCGGCGTCCTCGTCCCGGTCGCCGCCCGGCTCGCAGTCGGTGAGCAGGTGGACGATGCCGACACGGGCGCCCGGCGCGGCGGCGCGGACGGCCTGCGCGCCGAGCCCGTGGGCGAGCATGAGGTGGTACGAGGCGGGGACGGCCGCCCGGATGTCGGCGACGCCCGGCGCCATGTCGCCCTGCAGGTGGCCGATCCACGCGGCGCAGATCGGCTCGTTCAGCGTCGCCCACGACGTGACGCGGTCGCCGAGCGCCCCGGCGACGACCGACGCGTACTCGGCGAACCTCGCGGCGGTGTCGCGGGACGGCCAGCCGCCCCGGTCCTGGAGTGCCTGCGGCAGGTCCCAGTGGTAGAGGGTCGCGTGCGGCTCGATGCCGGCCTCCAGCAGCGCGTCCACGAGCCGGTCGTAGAACGCGAGCCCGGCCGGGTTGACCGGGCCGTCCCCGGCGGGCAGCACCCGCGGCCACGCGATCGAGAACCGGTACGCGCGCAGGCCGAGCGCCTTCATCAGCGCCACGTCCTCGGGCCAGCGGTGGTAGTGGTCGCAGGCGACGTCGCCGGTGTCGCCCCCGGCGACCGCGCCCGGGACGCGGCAGAACGCGTCCCAGATGGAGGGCGCGCGGCCGTCCTCGGCGGCCGCGCCCTCGACCTGGTAGGCGGACGTCGCCGCCCCCCAGGCGAAGCCGGGTCCGAACGCGGTCAGGTCGTCGTCGATGGGCACGGGTCTCCCTCTGGGTCGTCGAGACGGGTCATTTGACGGAGCCGGCGGTCAGGCCGGCCACCAGGAAGCGCTGGAGCAGCAGGAACCCGGCGACGACGGGGACGCTCACCACGAGGGAGGCGGCCATCACCTGGTTCCAGTAGACCTCGTGCTGGGTGGAGTAGCCCTGCAGCCCGATCGCCAGGGTCCGGGTCTGGTCGTTGGTCATGACGGAGGCGAACAGCACCTCGCCCCACGCGGTCATGAACGCGTAGACGGTCACCGCGACGATGCCGGGCAGCGACGCCGGGACGATCACCCGCAGCAGCGCGCCGACCGGGCCGCAGCCGTCCACCCGGGCCGCCTCGTCCAGCTCGCGCGGGATCGACTCGAAGTAGCCGGCGAGCATCCAGATCGAGAACGGCAGCGAGAAGGTCAGGTACGTCAGGATCAGCGCGCCGCGGCTGCCGTACAGGGCGAGGCCGGTCGCGTTCCCGACGTTCACGAAGATCAGGAACAGCGGGAGCAGGAACAGGATCCCCGGGAACATCTGCGTGGACAGCACGGTCACCGTGAACACCCGGCGCCCGGCGAACCGGTAGCGGCTCACCGCGTACGCCGCGCCGATGGCGATCACGACGGACGCGAGCGTCGCGCCGCCGGCGACGATCACGCTGTTCACGAAGTAGCGGGCCAGCGGGACGGTCGACCACATGTCGATGTAGGGGCGGATCGTCGGCTCCGACGGGATCCACCGGAACGCGCCCTGGACGTCCTGCAGCGGTTTCAGCGACGAGCTGACCATCGCGTAGACGGGCAGGAGGGTGAACACGGTGAGCAGCGCCAGCACGATCCGCCGCGTCCACACGAACGACATCGGCGGATCGGTCGGCCTCCGGCGGGAGGCCCTTCCGCGTGTGCGGGTGTCAGCCATGCGCGGGCCTCCGCCTCGACGTGACGAGCAGGTACGCGGCCGTGACCAGCAGCAGGAACAGCAAGAGCAGCACCGACATCGCCGAGCCCGTCCCGAAGTTCCAGGTGACGAAGGACGCGTGGTAGATGTGCACCGAGATCAGGTCGCCGCCGTCGGGCGCCGCCTTGCCGAACAGGACGAACGGCGTGTTGAAGTCGTTGAACGTCCACAGGAACAGCACCAGCACGAGCACCTGGTTGATGGGCCGCAGCGCCGGCAGGGTGATGTGCCGGATCTGCCGCCACGTCCCGGCCCCGTCCAGCGCGGACGCCTCGTACAGGTCGCGGGAGATGTTCTGCAGGCCCGCCATCAGGACCAGGAACGCGAACGGCCACGAGCGCCACACGATGACGGTGACCAGCGCCCAGAAGCTGTTGTCGCCGATCAGCCAGAACGGCCGGTCGCCGCCGGTGACGTGCAGCTGGTCGGCGAGGATGTGGTTGACCATGCCGGTGTCGCGCTGGAACATGAACGCCCACGTCATCACCGCCGTGTAGACCGGCAGCGCGTAGGGGACGAGGAAGATCGCGCGCAGCGGCCCGCGTCCCCGGAACCGCTCCTGCATCAGGACCGCCGCGGTGGTGCCGAGCAGCCACGACAGCCCGACCGCCAGCACCGTCACGGCGACCGTGACGAGGAACGAGCGCAGCAGGCCCGCCCCGATCGCGCCGTCGAAGTCGACCGCGACCCGGTAGTTCTCGAACCCGTTGCCGGGCGCCTTCGACCATTCGCGGACGTAGAAGAGCGTCAGCTCCCTGAAGCTCATCCAGATCCCGACGGCGATCGGGACCAGGTGCACGATCAGCTCCGCGATGACCGCCGGCGCCAGCAGCAGGTAGGGCAGCGCCTTCGGCGGCAGCCGCGGCCGCCGCCTCCCCGGCCGGGACCCGGCGGGCCCCGGCCGGGGCTTCCCGGTGCCGCCCGTGCGGGCGGCCGAGACGTCCGCAGTCGTCATCCCCTACTTGCCCATCTGTTCCTGGGCGGCGGCGAGCCTCTCCTTGACCCTCGCCTCCGTGATGGGCTTGCCCGCGGCGGCGTCGGCGAACAGGTCCTTCATCGCCGTGCCGACCGCCGTCTCGAACTGGCTCTCCTCCGGCACCTGCGGCAGCGGCGCCGCGCTGGTGGCCAGGATGTCCTTGAAGACCCGCAGGTCCGGGGTGTCGAACGCCGGGTCGTTCTGCGCGGCGGTGACGGCGGGCAGCGACCCGTACGCCTTGTTGAGGATCTTCTGCTCGTCATCGCTGGTCATGAACTTCACGAAGTCCAGGGCGCCGTCGCGGTTGTCGGTGTTCTTGAAGACCGCGATGTTGATGCCGGCGACCATCGAGGTGATGTCGCGCCCGCCGGGCGGGGCCGGGGACGGCTTGGGCAGCGGGACGACGCCCCAGTCGCCCGGCTTCATGCCGAGGTTGGTCAGCCCGCTGGTGGTGGCCTGCCACATGAGCATGGCGGCCTTGCCGGTGGCGAAGTCGTTCAGCGACTGGTTGGCCGAGTACTCGGCGTTGCCCGGCGCGGCGATCTTCTCCTGGGCGATCAGGTCGACGTAGGACTTGACCGCCGCGACCGCCTGCGGGGTGGCGAACTGCGGCTTGCCGTCGGCGGTGAAGAAGTCGGCCCCGTACATCTGGCCGATGTTGAAGGCCGCGTGGACGTTCTCGGGGATGCTCGCGCCCTCGACGGCGATGCCGTACTTGCCGTCCTTGGTGAGCTTGCGGCCGGCGTCGACCATCTCCTGCCAGGTCTTGGGCGGCTCCAGGTTCGCGTCCGCGAACATCGTCTTGTTGTAGTAGAGCCCATAGGCGAGCGAGTACAGCGGCACGGCGGCCGGCGGCTTCCCCTTCGCCCCGGCGGAGGCGAGCGCGGCGGGCACGAACCGGCCGGCGCCGCCGACCTCGGCCATGGCGCCGCCGTCGAAGGGCAGCAGCCCGCCGGTGGCCTGCAGCGACGCCGACCACGTGTTGCCGATGTTGAGGACGTCCGGCCCCTGGCCGGAGGTGGTGGCGGCGAGGATGCGGTTGAGCAGGTCGGTCCAGGGGACGACCTCCAGCTCGACCTTGATGCCGGTCTGCTTCTCGAACTTGGCCAGCTCGGGGTTCAGCACCTTCTGGTCGGCGGCGATGTCGGTGCCCTGGTTGCTGGCCCAGTAGGTCAGCGTCTTCGGGTCGCCGTTCCCGCCGCCGGAGGCGGTGCCGCCGCCGCACGCCGCCGTGGCGGCGGCCAGCAGTCCTGCCGTGAGGACGGCTGCGGCCCGTCCTGCGAACGTGGTATGACGCATCGGCTCGGCCTTCCGATCCTGAGGGGGTGGGACTCGCGCGGGGAGAGTTAGATCACACCTTATTTCACGACGTGATCTAAGCAGTGACATAATGGTCGGGTCAAGACCTGGGAAACCGCGGGGGACGCGGCCGCGCAGCGGCCGCGGGAGAAGGGGGCCCGATGCCGGAACGGCGCCGGAGGACCGTGCGCGACCTGCGCCGCACCAACCGGTCGGTGCTGCTGCGGCGGCTGTACTTCGACGGGCCGCTCAGCCGCCAGGACCTGGCCAGGGAGACCGGCCTCAGCCCCGCCTCGGTCAGCAACGTCGTCACCGAGCTGATCGAGGCCGGCCTCGTCGCCGAGGCGGGCAGCGTCGAGTCCGACGGGGGCCGCCCGCGGGTGCTGCTGAAGACGGCGGCCGGTTACGGCCACCTCGTCGGCATCGACGTCGGCGAGACGCGGGTGATGGTCGAGCTGTTCGACCTGGAGCTGACCCAGCTCGCCAAGGCCGACTTCCCGCTCGGGGACGGCGGCCACGACGAGCGCGCCGTCGTCCGGCACATCCTGGAGGGCCTGCCCGCCGTCATCGAGGGCGCGTCGGTCGACCCGGCGTCCATCATCGGCGTCGGCGTGGGCGTCCCCGGCGTCGTCGAGTACAGCGTGCTCGAGCACGGCCCGGAGGCGGTCGTGCACTGCCAGACCATCGGCTGGGAGGCCGTCCCGCTGGAGCGGATGCTGCGCGCGGGCACCGGTCTCCCGCTGTTCATCGACAACGGCGCCACCTCGCTCGGGCAGGCCGAGATGTGGTTCGGCGCGGGCCGCGGGCACCGCAACGCCGTCGTCGCCCTCATCGGCTCCGGCGTCGGCGCCGCCGTCATGATCGACGGCTCCCCGTACCGGGGCGCGGCCGGCAGCGCGGGCGAGTGGGGGCACACGACGGTGCGGGTCGGCGGCGCGCGGTGCCGGTGCGGGTCGCGCGGCTGCCTGGAGTCCTACGTCGGCGCGACCGCGCTGCTGGAGCGCTACCGGGCGGCGGGCGGCCCGGCCGGGGCCGACGAGGAGGGCGCCCTCGCCGCGCTGCTGGCCGACCCGTCCGGGACCGCCGCGCGGCTGCGCGACGACATCGCCGAGTACCTGGGCGCGGGCATCGCCGACCTGGTCAACCTGTTCAGCCCCGAGAAGATCATCATCGGCGGCTGGGCGGGGCTGCTGATCGGCGGCCGGATGCTGGACCGGGTCATCGAGGCCACCGCCGCCTACGCGCTGCGGCAGCCGTTCGCGCAGACCACGATCGAGCCGTGCCACCTCGGCCCGGAGGCGGTCGCCGTCGGCGCCGCCACCCTCCCGCTTGCCCACCTGCTCGACAGCGGCGGCGACCCGGCCCGGTGATGGCCCGCCACCGGGCGGCGGGCGATAATGGAGGCCCGACGAGCACCCGGAGGAACGACGACACATGGGCACCGGCGGACGTCCCGTGCGCGAGTCCCTGCTGGACGCCGCGGCGGACCTGCTCGTCGAGCGCGGCTACCGGGCCGTCCGCATGCGGGACGTCGCGGAGGCCGCCGGGGTGAGCCGGCAGACCGTCTACAACGAGTTCGGCGACAAGTGGGGGCTGGCGCAGGCGGTCGT
Source organism: Spirillospora sp. NPDC047418 (assembly GCF_040643275.1). Taxonomy (NCBI): domain Bacteria; kingdom Bacillati; phylum Actinomycetota; class Actinomycetes; order Streptosporangiales; family Thermomonosporaceae; genus Spirillospora; species Spirillospora sp. NPDC047418. Next base: position 22,634 of record NZ_JBEYTW010000035.1, on the reverse strand, counting down.
GGTCCGCGACAACGACCGCTACCTCGACGGCATCGACACGGTCCTGTCCGAGCACGACGACGTGTACGCGGCGGTCGTCGCCGCGGTGACGTACACGCTGGAGACGTCGGCGGACGACCAGCTGAAGAAGGCGGTGCTGACCGGCGCGGGCGGCGACGAGATGCTGCCGCTGCTCACCACGCAGGCCGAGCCGGTGCTGTTCGCCGCCAGCGCCCGCATCGCCGAGCACGCGCTGCGGCAGTGGCCGCACCTGGACCGCGACGCGCTCACCGAGGTCGCCGACGCGGCGGTGCGGCTGACGATGAGCCACCTCATGCTCCCCTCGGGCCCACCGGAGACGTTCGCGCACTTCGTCGCGCGCCTGGTGACCCGCTACCTGTCCGTCCCCGCGAAAACCACTGGCCCGGACGCCTGACCCGGCACTAGTCTCCGGACTGCCTCGCGGCTGCTGAACCCGAGGAACGAGCGGGCCTCCTGCCCGCTCCCCCGCCGTCGCGCCCTCCGCGCGGACGGCTCTTCCCGCGCGCTCCGATGCGCGCGCTCCGGCAGCCCCGAAGGATTCACACCGTGTCCGCACGCCAAGACCACCGGCTCGCCCGCACGGGCGAGCACTGGCTCGCCCTGCCCAACCCGCACGGCGTCCCCGTCGAGATCTGCGCCGGCGGCGACGTCCCGCTGGAGCCCGCCGCCGTCACCGAGGCGCTGGCCCTCCTGGAGACCGCCGCGACGCTCGACCGGCTCGCCGAGGCCACGCCCGGCTACGACGGGCCCGCCCCGCGCATCACCCGCGCCGCGCTCACCCCCGACCTCCACAAGGGCGCCGGGATACCGATCGGCACCGTCCTGGAGACCGAGCACGCGCTGCTGCCGCAGGCGGTCGGCAGCGACGTCAACTGCGGCATGCGGCTGGAGGTCACCGCGCTGCGCGCCGGCCGCGTCCGGGACCGGCTCGACGCGCTGGAGCGGCGGCTGCGGCACCTGTTCTTCGAGGGCGGCCGCCGCATCGCGCTGACCCCCGTCCAGCGCGAGGCGCTGCTGCGGGACGGGCTGCCCGGACTGCTGCTCGCGGGCCCGGCGCCATGGCAGGGCGCCGCGGCCGAGGACGCCGACGACGCCGTGGACCGCGTGCACGCCTCCGGCCACCCGGCGGCGACGGCGGACGCGTTCGCCGACTGGATCGGCAGCGCCGGCGCCGATCGCGGCGCCGCCAGCCACGACAGCGTCATCGGCGGGATCGGCGGCGGCAACCACTTCGCCGAACTCCAGTACGTGGCGGACGTGCACGACCCGGCCGCCGCGCACGCCTGGGGCCTGACGCCGGGCACCGTCGTGACGATGGTGCACAGCGGCTCCCTGTCGCTCGGCCACCAGGCGAACGCGACCGCCCTGGACCGGCTCCGCGCGACCTGGCCGGCCGGGCTCCCCCGCCCGCGCAACGGCGTCCTGCCGTTCCTGCTGGACGAGCGCTCGGAACCCGCCCGCCGCCGCTACCTGGACGCGTTCGGCAACGCCGCCAACTTCGCGGCCGGCAACCGGTACTTCCTGTCGCTGGCGATGCGGGCGGGCCTCGCGGCCGAGTGCGGGGACGCGGCGGCGCGGCTGCTGTACGACGCGCCGCACAACCTGTTCTGGCGGGACGGCGACCGGGTCGTCCACCGCAAGGGCGCCACCCCGGCCGGCGGCCACGCCGAGATGGCGGGCGGCCCCTATGCGATGTGGGGCGAACCGGTCATCGTGCCCGGCTCGATGGGGGCGTCCAGCTTCGTGCTGCGCGGGCACGGGAACCCGCGCACGCTGGCCAGCGCGTGCCACGGCGCGGGGCGCCGGATCCCGCGCGGCGCGTCCGCACGCGGCGGGGACGCCGGGCTCGACGCGTTCCTGCGCGAGTTCCGGGTGGTGACGCCGCTGGACCACCGCGACCCGGTGGTGGCGCGGCGGTCCGACGTCATGGCGGCGTGGCGGCGCGACCTGAAGCAGGAGGCGCCGTGGGCCTACAAGGACATCGGGCCGGTGGTGTCGAGCCTGCTGGGTGGGGGCGTGGCGACGCCGGTCGCGGAGCTGCGGCCCCTGCTGACGGTCAAGGGCTGACGCTCACGGGACGGCGGTCAAGGGACGGCGGTCACGGGACGGCGGCGTGGATGTGGACGGCCTTCACGGCCGTCATCTCGTCCAGGAGCTCGGGGCCGTAGCCGAAGCCGTGGCCGCTGGCGCGGCGCGGGACGGCGGCGCCGCCGGGGGCGCCGCCGAACACCGCGTTGACCTTCACGGTGCCGGCGTCCAGGGTGCGCCAGGCGGCCTGCGCGTGCGCCATGTCGCGGGTGAGGACGGTCGCGGCGAGGCCGTAGCGGGACCGGCGGGCGGCGTCCAGTGCCTGGTCGAAGGAGGCCACGGTGCGGACGGGCGCGACCGGCCCGAAGACCTCCTCGGCCATGATCGGCATGTGGTCGGTGCAGCCGGCGAGGACGGTCGCCGGGTAGAACGCGCCGGGGCCGGCCGGGATCTCCGCCCCGGCGAGGGGGCGCGCGCCGTCCGCGATCGCCTTCTCGACGTGCTGGTGGACGTGCGTGCGGTGGCGTTCGTCGACGAGCGGCCCGAGTTCGGTGGCCATGTCGGCGCCCGGCCCCATCCGCATGCCGCGGGCGCGGGCCGCGAGCGCGTCGAGGAACGCCTCGGCCACGTCCTGGTGGACGTAGACCCGCTCGACGGAGGTGCAGATTTGCCCGGCGTTGGCGAAGCACCCGGTCGCGGCCTGCCCGGCGGCCCAGGACGGGTCGACGCCGGCGTCGACGATCAGCGGATCGGAGCCGCCGTTCTCCAGCAGGGTCTTCGCGCCCGTGCGCAGCGCCAGTTCGGAGATGCGGTACCCGGCGGCGGTCGAGCCGACATGGGCGACGACGTCCGCGTCCGGGTGGCCGGCGAGGGCCTCGCCCACCTCGCCGTCGCCGACGACCATGTTCAGGACGCCGCCGGGCAGCCGCCCGGCGATCAGTTCGGCGAGCATCGCGCCGGTGTGCGGGGTCCGCTCGGACGGCTTGTGCACGACGGTGTTGCCGGTGACCACCGCGGCGCCGATCAGGCCGCAGGCGATGGCGACCGGGTCGTTCCACGGCGTGATCACGGCGACGACGCCGCGCGGCTCGCGGACCGTGAAGTCGGTGGCGTCCCAGCCGCCCAGCAGGCTGCGGCCGCCGTGCAGGGGCCCCAGCTCGGCGTACTGGCGCAGCGTCCCGATCCCGGCCTCCACACCGCCGAGCGCGTCACCGGACGGCTTGCCCATCTCGGCGGTCACCAGCGCGGCAAGCTCGTCCACGCGCTCCTCGACCGCCCGCGCGGCGGCCTGCAGCGCCGCGCCCCGGTCGGCGGCGGGGGTGGCCGCCCAGCCCGGCGCGGCGTCGCACGCCGCGCCCACGGCGGTGTCCACGTCCGCCGGGGTGGACACCGCCACCACCCCCAGCGGCTCGCCGGTCGCCGGGTCGTCCACCGAGAACACGTCCTCCCCGGTGCCCTGGCTCCACCGTCCGCCGGCCAGCATCCACCTGTCGCGGGGCCGCATGGCCTCCCCCTCCCGTGTCGAGCGTCCGTCCGATCGCCTACCCGGTAGGGCGGCCTTCAATGACCGCACCCCGAGTCAGTGGCCACTTACTCAAGTCGGCTACCATGGTGCCACGCGAATTGAGGGAGGCGCGGTGGACTTCGACCTGCCGGAGAGCGCGGCGGCGGTGCGCGAGGGCGTGCTGGCGATCGCCGGGAAGTACGACCAGGACTACTGGGGCCGCTGCGACGCGGACAAGCGCTGGCCGGAGGAGGTCTGGCGGGAGCTCGTCCAGGGCGGCTGGCACGCCCTCGCGATCCCCGAGGAGCACGGCGGCGGCGGCCAGGGGCTGCTGGAGCTGGCGGTCGCGCTGGAGGCCCTCGCCGAGGGCGGCGCGGGCGGCGCCGCGGCCTTCATGTACCTGCTGACGCCCGCGTTCGGCGGCCTCACCATCAACCGGCACGGGACCGAGGAGCAAAAGCGCGCGTTCCTGCCGGGGATCGCGTCCGGCGAGATCGAGACCTGCTTCGCGATCACCGAGCCGGACGCCGGCAGCAACGCCGTCAACATCTCGACCCAGGCCCGCCGCGACGGCGACCACTTCCTGGTCAGCGGCCAGAAGATCTGGATCTCCGGCGTCGAGCGCGCCGACCACATGGTCCTGGTCACCCGGACGATCCCGGCGGCCGAGGCGCGCCCCCGCACGTCCGGCTTCACCGTGCTGCTGGTGGACGTCAAGGAGGCCGTCGCCGCGGGCACGCTGACGTTCCAGCCGATCCCCAAGCTCGGCACCAACACCGTCGCGTCGAGCACGGTGTTCCTGGACGAGGTGCGCGTCCCGGCGGACCGCGTCCTCGGCGAGGTCGACCAGGGGTTCCTCGTCCTGTGGGACATCCTGAACCCCGAGCGGATCCTCGCCGCGGCGGGCGGGGTCGGCTCCGGCGGGCTCGTGCTGAAGCTCGCCTGCGAGTACGCCAACGACCGGGCCCCGTTCGGCAGGCCGATCGGGTCGAACCAGGCCATCGCGTTCCCGCTCGCCAAGGCCAAGGCGCAGCTGGAGCTGGCCCGGCTGATGACCTACAAGGCCGCCTGGCTGTGGGACCGGGGCCGCCCCTGCGGCTCGGAGGCCAACATCGCCAAGCTCACCGCTGCGGACGCGGCGTGGCAGGCGGCCGACCGCACCTTCCAGACCTACGGCGGCATGGCGTACTCGCTGGAGTACCCGATCGCCCGGATGTTCCGCGACGCCCGCATCGCCAAGAACATCCCGGTCGCGGAGGAGCTCGTCCTCGCCCACATCGCCCAGCACGAACTGGGCCTGCCCAAGTCGTACTAGGCCCAGGTCGTACTAGGCCCAGGTCGTACCGGGCCCGGAGCCGTACTGGGCCCAGGTCGTACCGGGCCCGGAGCCGTGCTAGGCCCGGCTGCCGGTCTCGGGGAGCCGGACGGCCGTGGCCGGGTCGTGCGCGGCGCGCAGCTCGCGCTTGGGCACCTTGCCCGAGTGGTTGCGCGGGATCGCCTCGGCCAGCTCGTACCAGCGGGGGCGCTTGAACGCGCCGAGCCGGGCGCGGCAGTGCGCGTCCAGTTCCGCGGGCAGCCCGCCGGGCGGGGCGTCGCCGCGGGGCACGACGAGGGCCTTGACCGCCTCGCCCCAGCGCCGGTCCGGGACGCCGAACACCGCGGCGTCCCGGACCGCCGGGTGCTCGGCGAGGACGCGCTCGACCTCGGCGCAGTAGACGTTCTCGCCGCCGCTCTTCACCATGTCCTTGGCGCGGTCGACGAAGAAGAGGCGCCCGTCGGCGTCGAGCCGCATGAGGTCGCCGGTGCGAAGCCGGCCGTCGCCCGGCGGGTCCGGGTGACCGGCGTACCCGGCCATCAGGCTCGCGCCGCGCAGCAGCAGCTCCCCCACCTCACCGGGGGCGCCGGCGCCGTCCAGGGCCAGGTCGAACGCGGGCAGCGGCCGGCCGACCGTGCCGGGGTGGGCCAGCTCGTCCGCCAGCGTGGAGACGGTCACGAAGTTGCCCGCCTCGGTCGACCCGTAGACGCCCCGGTAGCCGATGCCGAGGTCGCGCAGCCGCTCCAGGGTCGCGGGCCGCTCGGTGGCGGCCATGCCGAAGACCAGCCGGAGCGTCCCCGGGGCGGCGGCGGGATGGCGCAGCGCGCGGGCGGTGCCCGCCGGGAAGACCGCGACGGTGACGCCGTGCTCGGCGATCAGCGGCCACAGCTCCCCGGGGGACGCGCCGGACGGCAGCACCACCGTGCCGCCGGCGGCCAGCTGCCCCAGCACGGCGCCGTACCCGGCGACGTGGAACAGCGGCAGCGCGCCCAGCAGCCGGTCGCCGGCGGTGAGGCCGAACGCGTGCACGGCGTTGGCCGCGGCGGCGACCCAGCCGCGGTTCGTCAGCAGGCAGCCCTTCGGGTGCCCGGTGGTGCCCGAGGTGTAGAGCTGCATGACCGGCGCGCCCGGGTCGGGCCGGGGGAGATCGTGCGGCGGCGCCCCGTCCAGGGCGGCGTCCAGGTCCGGGCCGATCGTCCAGTGTGCGCGGTCGAGCAGGCCGGCCTCGCGCGCGAGGGCCGCCAGGGCAGGGTGGACGACCGCGTGCCGCGCCGCCGCGTCCCGGGCCTGGTGGCGGAGCTCGGCGGGGCTCAGCCGCACGTTCAGCGGGACGATCACGGCACCGATCAGCGAGGCGCCGAACGCGGCCTCGACCGCCTCGGGCACCCCGGCGGTCAGCAGCGCGACACGGCCGCCGGGCCGCACTCCCCCGGCGGCCAGCAGCCCGGCCCAGCGCCGCGCGCGTTCGTGCAGCTCCCGGTGGCTGCGGCGCCGCCCGTCCCAGGCGAACGCGGTGCGGTCCGGCCAGAGCGCGGCGCCCCGGTGGGCGAGATCACCGAGCAGCATGCCCCGATCATCCCGAAGGGGATTCGGGACGGTCAACCTGTTGCCCGGATCACACGGCGCGGGCAGCATGAGGGGTTCCCGCGCCACCCGGAGGAGCGTCCATGCCCCGTTCGTACGCCAGCACCGTGCTCAACGCCGCCCCCGACGACGTGTGGTCCTACGTGCGGGACTTCGGGAACCTCGCCGAGTGGATGCCGGGCGTGCAGACGGGCGTGATCGAGGACGGCGGCCCCGCCGACCGCGTCGGCTGCGTCCGCCGGCTGATCGGCCCCGGCGACTCGGTGTTCCGCGAGCGCCTCGCCGGCCTGGACGACGCCGGCCGCGGCTACTGGTACGAGATCCTGGAGTGCCCGCTGCCGGTGCGCGGCGCCCGGGGGCACCTGCGCGTCCTGCCGGTCACCGCGACCGGGCAGGCGTTCGTCGAGTGGTGGGGCGACTTCTCCGCGGACGCCGGCGACGAGGAGGCGATGACCAAGACCCTCGCGCAGGGCATCTACGCGACCGGCCTCGGCGCCCTGGCCAAGCGCTTCGGCTGACCGCCGAAGGCCGCGCGCAGCCGCCGCACGGCGAACTCCATCGCCTCGGCCCCGGCGTCGAAGATCTCGGGCAGCAGGAAGAAGGAGTGCACGACGCCGTCGTAGCGGCGCAGCTCGACCGGCACCCCGGCGGCCGCGAGCCGCTGCGCGTAGGCCTCGGCCTCGTCGCGCAGGATGTCGCACTCGGCGGTGATGACGGTCGCGGGCGCGGCGCCCGCGAGGTCGGGGGCGCGCAGCGGGGCCAGCCGGGAGTCGGCCGGGTCCGCGCCGCCCCGGTAGAGGTCCATGAAGCGGGCGAGCGTCCGCGCGTCCAGCCCGTACCCGGTCCCGTACTCGCGCCAGCTCGGGGTGTCCATCGCCGTGTCGGTCACCGGGTAGACCAGCAGCTGGTGGGCGAGCGGCAGCCCCCGGTCCCGGGCCAGCAGCGCGACGGCGGCGGCGAGGTTCCCGCCGGCGCTGTCACCGGCGACCGCCACGGCGCCGGGGACGATGCCGTAGCGGCCCGGCTCCCGCACCGCGGACGCCAGGACCGCCCACGCGTCGTCCACCGCGGCCGGGAACGGATGCTCGGGCGCCAGCCGGTACCCGACGTTCAGGACGGCGCATCCGGCGCGTGCCGCGAGGTCGCGGCACGCGGCGTCCACGTTGTCGAGGCCGCCGAGCACCCAGCCGCCGCCGTGCAGGTAGACGACCGCGGGCAGCGGCCCCCGGCCCGGCGGCGCGGGGCGGTACAGGCGCACCGGCACCGGGTGCCGCGCGCCGCGCACCACCAGGTCGCGCACGTGCGGCAGCTCCCGCCGCACGGCCGGGAACGCCGCGCCGATCCGCTCCCGCATCTCCGCGATCGTGGGCTCGGCCGCCCCGCCGGCGTCCGGCGGCGGGGCCGTCCAGGAGGCGAGCAGCTCCAGGAAGCGCACGGTCTGGGGGTGGACGGGCATGCGGCGGCCTCCGGGGCGGACGACGGTCACTCCCCGGTCGCTTCCCCGGGAACGGCCGGTCAATCCCCGGTCAGCGGCCGGCGGCCGCGGCGGCCAGGGCCTGGAACAGGCGCGGGTCGCCGCCCTCCTCGGGATGCCACTGGACGGCGAGGCCGAACCGGTGGCCCTGCAGCTCGACGGCCTCGACCACCTGGTCCTCGGCCCAGGCGACCGCCGACAGGCCCTTGCCGAGCCGCCCGACCGCCTGGTGGTGGTAGGTCGGGACGTCGGCCCGCTCGCCGAGGATCCGGCCGACCAGGCTGGCCGCGCCGATCCGCACCGGGTGCGAGCCGACGATCCCGGTCTCCGGCGCGTGCCCCTTGTGGCCGACGGCCTCCGGCAGGTGCTGGATGAGCGCGCCCCCGCGCGCGACGTTCAGCGCCTGCATGCCCCGGCAGATCGCCAGGAACGGCAGGTCCGCCGCGACGACCGCGCGGACCAGCGCCAGCTCGAACCGGTCGCGCTGCGGCTGCGGCGGACCGGTCTCGTGGTGCCGGGCCGCGCCGTACAGGTCCGGGTCGAGGTCGCCGCCGCCGGCGAGGACGATGCCGTCCAGCCGCTCGACCAGCGCGTCCACCCCGCGCAGGGTCGCGGTGGGGGGCAGCAGCACCGGGACTCCCCCGGCGCGCTCGACCGAGCGCGCGTACGGCGTCGGCAGCAGCGCGGCCTCGCGCACCCAGACCCCCCAGCGGGCCGGCTCCTGGTAGGTGGTGATGCCGATGAGCGGCGGCGCGCCGGCCCCGGCGGCGGGGCCCGGAGCCCCGCGGACGGACTCTGACATGTGCGTGTCTCCCCCTCGTGCTGGGCCTTCGCCGCGGGACGGCCCGCGACATGGGTGATCCGCCGGTTCCGGCCGCACCTCATCGTGCACCACCCGCCCCCGTGCGCCGTCCCGCCCCCCGGCCCTCGTCCCGGCCAGCTTGCCGTACGTGACAGATCCTCGCAGTCCGAGCGGCGAGATCGGCCTCCGCGCGGGCGGGCGCGCACGCGCCCGGCGGCACGTCCCTGCCGGGAACCCGGCGAAGAATCCCGGAATCTTCCACTCGGGAGTGGTTTCCTCCTCCACGCTCCGGTCCGGTCGTCCGCGCCCGCCCCGCGCCCGAGTTCGAGTACCGATCAGTATCCGTGCCCTTTTCAGCCCTCCACCGGTGACTCTAGAGTAACGTTCGATCACGCAGCGCAGCGGCGGACGACCGCCGGGGCCGCTTCGCTTGAGTCGGCGCCGATCCGGCGCGAGAATCTCACGAAGCCGGGCACCCGACCTGCCGCGACCGCCGGTGCCAGGCCCACCAGGCCCAGGGAGTGAGCCGGCACATGGCACCGGAACCCCGCACGATCAAAGAGTGCTTCGCCCGGCTGGAGGCCGACCCGGCCGGGGCGATGCGCTACTTCTACGGGCGCCTCTTCGCGGCCGAGCCGCAGGTGCGCGCCCTGTTCCCGCCCGCGATGGGGCACCAGCACGACCGGTTCTTCCACGCGCTCCTGCGGATCGCGTGCAGCCAGGACAACCCCGGCGAGCTCGCGGGGCACCTCGGCCGGCTCGGCCGCGGCCACCGCAAGTACGGGGTGCTGCCCGAGCACTACGCCGCCGTCGGCGCCGCGCTGACCGCCACGCTGCGCGTCCACGCCGCCGACGTGTGGGAGCCCGCCGCCGAGGACGCCTGGACGGCCGCCTACCGGCACGCCGCCGACACCATGATCGCCGCCGCCGAGCGGGACGCCGAGCAGGCCCCGCCGTGGTGGGCCGCCGAGGTCACCGGGCACGACCGCCGCGCCGCCGACCTCGCCGTCCTCACGCTGCGGCCCGAGCGGCCGCTGCGCTACGCCGCCGGGCAGCACGTGACCGTGCAGAGCGCCCGCTGGCCGCGGATGTGGCGGCCCTACTCGATCGCGAACGCGCCCCGCCCCGACGGGACGCTGCGCCTGCACGTCCGGGCCCGGCCCGGCGGCTGGGTGAGCGGCGCGCTCGTCCGGGGCACCGCCCCCGGCGACACCGTGCTGCTCGGCCCGGCGGAGGGCGCGATGACCCTCGCCCCCGACTCCCCCCGCGACCTGCTGCTGATCGGCGGCGGCACCGGCCTGGCCCCCATGAAGGCCCTGGCCGAGGCGGCCGCCGGCTCCGGCCGCGGCATCCGCCTGCTGGTCGCGGCCCGCACCGCCGGCGACCTCTACGACCTGCCCGGCCTGCGGCTACTGGAGTCGGCCTGCCCTCGCCTCCGCGTCACCCCCGTGCTGTCGCGGTCACCGGGGAGCGGCGCGCTGACCGGCCACGTGCCGGACGTCCTGCCCGGCCTCGTGGACGACGCCGGCGGCTTCGCCGCCTACGTCGCCGGGCCCGCGCCGCTCGTCCGGGGCGCCGTCACCGCGCTGCAGCGGCTCGGCACTCCGCTGCAGCACATCCACCACGACCTGCTCACGGCGGACGGCCCGGTCACCAGCCCGCGCGCTCCCGCAGGAACCGCGTCGTCGCCTCGTCCGCCGGGTAGAACGACTCGATCGCCAGTTCCGCGACCGTGATGTCGACCGGCGTGCCGAACGTCGCGATCGTGCTGAAGAACGACAGCTCCCGGCCGTCCACCCGCATCCGCAGCGGGACGAAGACGTCATGGTCCGCCGGGGGCGCGATCGCCTCCCCCACGTCCCCCGGGAAGCCGCGCAGCTCCTGGTAGAGCTGGGTGAGCGCGGCGTCCGCGGTCAGCGCCACATGCCGCCGCACCCGGTCGATCATATGGGCGCGCCATTCGGCCAGGTTCAGGATGTTCTTCGCCATGCCGTCCGGGTGCATGCTCAGCCGCAGCACGTTCAGCGGCGGCTCCAGCAGCTCGGGCGGCGCGCCCTCCATGAAGAACGCGGCGGCCGCGTTGGCGTCGATGAGGTTCCAGAACCGGTCCACGACCACGGCCGGATACGGCTCGTGGCCGGCCAGCACCTGCTTCAGCGCCGCGCGGACCGCGTCCATCTTCGGCTCCTCGATCGGCGTCTCGTCGAACACCGGCGCGTACCCGGCCGCCACCAGCAGCAGGTTCCGGTCGCGCAGCGGCACGTCCAGGTGCTCGGCGAGCCGCAGCACCATCTCCCGGCTCGGCGCGGACCGGCCCGTCTCCACGAAGCTGAGGTGCCGGGTCGACACGTCCGCCTCCGACGCCAGCTCCAGCTGGCTCAGCCTGCGCCGCTGCCGCCACGCCCGCAGCTGCTCCCCGATGGGCCGCACATCGCTCAACGCCGTCGTCACCCTGCGGACGCTACCGGCCGGCCGGTCACGCCCGCGATTACGTCCCGGGTAATGGACGCCGCGAGGCCCGGCCGCCAGGGTGGGCCGGGACGCTCACCGAGGAGGCTCCATGACCACCGGGCTCACCCCCGACCAGCTGACCGACGCCATGCCGTTCGCCCGCGCGCTGGGCGTGCGCATCGACACCGCCGGACCGGACGAGGTCACCGGCCGGCTGGACTGGGCCCCGGACCGCTGCACCGCCGGCGGGGTCATGCACGGCGGCGCGCTCATGGCGCTCGCCGACACCCTCGGCGCCGCCTGCGCGTTCCTCAACCTCCCGCCGGACACCTCCACGACGACGCTGGAGTCCAAGACGAACTTCTTCCGCGGGGTCAGGGAGGGGTGCGTCGAGGGAGTCGCCCGCCCGCTCCACACGGGCCGGACGTCGATCGTCGTCCAGACGGACCTCTACGACGGCACCGGCCGCCGCGTGGCCCAGGTGACCCAGACCCAGGCGGTCCTGCGCTCCTGACGCCCGGCCCGGCGCCTTTACGTTGTAGATTTTTTAGCGAGGTGCTCGCCGAAGAAGGCGAAGATCCGGTCCCAGCCGTCGGCGGCGTTCTCCCGCCCCCGACCCAGCCCGAAGACGATCTTCGCGACCGGCCCCAGCGGCGCCGGCGGCGTGAAGCCCGTCAGGAAGCCGTGCCCGGTCCCCGGATACTCCTTCACGTCATGGGTGACATCGGCGATCGCCAGGGCGCGCTCCAGCTTCCCCGCCGCACCCCGCAGCGTCGGGTCGGCGGCGCCGTAGCTGCCGACGACCGGGCACGCGCCCCGCAGCGACTCCTCCGGCCTGCGGGGCAGGATCCCGTAGTTCGCGGCGGCGGCCTTGAAGTCGTACTTCGCCGCCGCTACCAGCGCGAACCCGCCGCCCATGCAGAACCCGCACACGCCCACGTCGCCGGTGCAGTCGTCCCGCCCCGCGAGCCACGCGCGCGTGGCCTCGATGTGCTCGTACGTGGGCCCCCGCTGCGCGCGCATGTCGCGCATCGCCTTGGTGACGCACCGGACCCACGGCACCCCGTTGTAGAGGTCGGGCAGGACGGCGTTGTACCCCTGGGCCGCGAACCGGTCGGCCTGGGCGCGCATGTCGGCGTTGGAACCGAACGCCTCGAAGACGATGACGACGCCCGGCCAGGGCCCCTCCCCCTCGGGAACGGCGAGGTACCCCGGCAGCTCCCGCGCACCCGCGGGAATCGTTATGTCAGACATAACGTCCAATAATTGCCCAGCCCCGTGCGTACGCCTAGCCCCCCGCCGGTCTACGTTGGCCGCATGCGCATCGACCGCCTCGACCACCTGGTCCTCACCGTCGCCGACATCGACGCCGCGATCTCGTTCTACACGCGCGTGCTCGGCATGGAGGCGGTGACCTTCGGCGCGGGCCGCCGCGCCCTGGCCTTCGGCACCAGCAAGATCAACCTGCACGAGGCGGGCCGGGAGTTCGAGCCGAAGGCGGCGCATCCGGCCCCGGGCAGCGCCGACCTCTGCCTGATCGCCGCCGTCCCGCTCGGCGAGGTGCTCGCCGGCCTGGCCCGGCACGGCGTCCCGGTCGAGGAGGGCCCGGTGACCCGCACCGGCGCCACGGGCCCCATCACGAGCGTCTACATCCGCGACCCCGACCGCAACCTGCTCGAACTCGCCGTCTACTCCTGAGCCGGGGTCAGACCTTCCGCCACTCGGGGACCCAGGTCCCGTCCTCGACGACGTAGTCGCCGAACAGGTCCGGGGCCTCCGTGCGCATCAGCTCGCCGATCCTGCCGAAGAGCAGCCGGATCTCCTCCTCGGCGCCCGGCGCGGTGCGGTTCTCCAGGGTGTGCCGCAGGGTGCGGACGTTCGCCGTCCAGACCAGGCCGGTACCGACGCCCTCGGGGGCGAAGCGGCGCATGAACGAGGTCTTGTGCTTCTTCTCCTTGAACGGCACGCCCTCGTCGTCCAGCCCGAAGTGCGCGGCCATCCAGCCCTGGAACTCCTCCATCTGCTCCAGCATCGCGGTGGCGCGCTTCATCAGCTCGGCGTCCTCGCGGGCCCACTCGGGGAACCAGAACGGGATGTCCTGAAGCCGGACGAACCGGAGCGACTCCTGCGAAATGGCCGTACCGGGACGATGCCGGACAAGTTCGTGCGTCAGCACGCGGCTCACGTTGTGCAGCACGAAGCTGAAGCTGACGTGCTCCAGCACCGAGCCGTGCAGGCTGCGCAGGATGTTCTGCAGGTACTGGCCCGAGTCGGTGCGGATCTTGGTCACGTTGGGATTGAGGCCCGGCTCCCAGGAGCGGTAGCAGAGCCGGCCGGCGAACTCGGCGAGGTTCTGCGGGTCGTTCAGCTCGTCGTCGAGGTCGCCCCGGTCGAGCCGCTCCAGCCAGCTCTCCCCGCCCACGTCCCGCAGGTACCGGGCGACCTCGTCGTAGTCCAGTTCGGGCCGTGCGACGAGGAACACCTCGGGCTCGACGCTCTTCACTCTCGTATCCCCCTACGGGTCGGTTCCGTCGCCCCTTAGGAAACCACCCCGCCGCGACCCCCGCGACCTGGGCACGGTCCCGTCGCGATCGTCCGGACCGGTACGGTTTGCGGCGGAGGGGCTGATGACGGTTCAGGGGGATGCCGGCGCTCTGCTGGAGCGTGCGCGCAGGTACGAGCGGCAGGGGCGGGCCGGGGGCCCGGCGGCGACGACCAGCGGCAGGTCGCCAGGCTGCTGGCCGACGCGGAGCGGCGGCCCGACCGCGACCACGACCTCCTCGTCACCGACCCGGACAGCCCGTCGTGGGGAAGGCTCGCGGCGGCGCTCGCGGTCGGCGCCCCGCTGGCCGTCGGGAACGGCGCCGCCTGGAACGCCCTCGGCGGCGGCTCCGGCGGCGGGGAGCTGCTGGAGCGGGACTGGGGCGTCGCCGACGCGGCGGGCTGGCGGGAGCAGATGGACGCGCTGCTCGACGCCCGCAACAGCGACCCGGCGATCCAGATGGTGCTCGACCGGCGCGAGCGGGGCACCGGGGAGCGGGAGTGGCGCGCCGCGATCGGCGCCTGGTGCCGCGAGCGCGACATCGCGGCGGAGACCGTCCGGGAGGCGGTCGAGCTGTCGGCGGCGATCCTGCGGTACGAGGCGCGGTTCCGCGCGGACGGCCTGCTCCCGCCCGACGGGCGGGTCGAGAGCGTCTACGGCTACGACTTCGGGCGCGCGGTGAACATGGCCCGGTGGGGCCTCGGCGCCGGGTACTGCGACGCCGAGGAGGCCGAGAAGTGCGTCCTCACGGCCGGGTACCGCGCCAACCAGGTCTACACGTCGTGGGGGGCGTTCTCCGCGGGGTACGTCCTCGGCCGGATGCTGCGGTTCGACGAGGGCGCGTTCGGCGAGTGGTACGAGCGCTCCCTCGCCGCCCACCGCGTCCTCGCCGAGGACCCGGACAGCCCGTGGCGGCGGATGGCCTGGGGCTAGGGCCGGGTGGTCACAGCAGGGCGTCGATGTCGCCGATGATCGCCTTGCGGCCCCGCTCGTCCAGGGACGAGGCGGTCACGGCGTTGCGGGCCAGTGCCGCGAGGTCCGCGCGGCCCAGCCCGAACACCTCGGCGGCGACGCGGTACTCGCCGGTCAGCGTCGTGTTGAACATCGGCGGGTCGTCGCTGTTCAGCGTGACGAACAGGCCCTCCTCCAGCATCCGCGGCATGGGGTGGGAGGCCAGGTCGGCGACCTGCCCGGTGCAGACGTTGGACGTCGGGCACACTTCGAGCGGCAGCTGCGTCTCGCGCAGGTGGGACACCAGGCGCGGGTCGTCCAGGCAGCTCGTGCCGTGCCCGATGCGCTCGGCGCCGAGCCCGTCGATGGCCTCCCAGATCGTCTCCGGCCCGGTCATCTCGCCGGCGTGCGGGAGGCTGCGCAGCCCGGCGGCGCGGGCCGCGGCGAACGCGTCGCGGAACGCGTCCCGGAACGGCGGGCGCACCTGCTCGATCCCGCCGATCCCGAACCCGACGAGCGCCTCGGGCGGGTGCGCGAGCGCGTGGTCGATGGTGCCGCGCGCGCCCTCGGCCCCGAACTCGCCGGGGATGTCGAAGATGTAGGCGACCCGGATGCCGAGCCGGTCGCGGGCCTCGCGCACCGCGTGGTCGAGGGCCTCGGTGACCGCGGGCATCGGCATCCCGGCCCGCTGGTGGGTGTAGGGGGTGACGGTCAGCTCGACGTACCGGACGTTCTGCGCGGCGAGGTCGCGGGCGACGCCGAACACGAGCGTGCCGACGTCCTCCGGCGTCCGGACGAGGCTGGACACCGACTCGTACACCTCGGCGAAGTGCGGGAAGTCGCGGAACTCGTAGAAGGCGCGCAGCTCGCGCTCGTCCGCGGGGACGGGCCCGTCCGGGTGGCGGCAGGCGAGTTCGAGGACGGTGGGGACCGAGGCGGAGCCGACGAGGTGGACGTGCAGCTCGACCTTCGGAAGGGCGTCGATGAACGCCGCGATCGATGTGGTTTCGGTAGGCACGTCCGGAAGCTAACAGCCCCCGCGCCCGTCACGACAGGCAAAGACGGCGAATCTCACGTGAAGACGTCAGGTTCCGGGCGGCAGGATGGTGTCCATGCGCGCGGCCCGGCTGATCTCCATGGTCCTGCTCCTGCAGTCGCGGGAGGCGATGACGGCGGGCGAGCTGGCGCGGGAGCTGGAGGTCTCCGAGCGCACCGTGTACCGGGACATGGAGGCGCTGTCGGCGGCCGGCGTCCCGGTCTACGCCGACCAGGGGCGCGCCGGCGGGTACCGGCTCGTCGGCGGGTACCGGACGCGGCTGACCGGACTCACCCGCGAGGAGGCCGAGGCGCTGTTCCTGTCCGGGCTGCCCGGCCCGGCCGGGGACATGGGCCGCGCCGGCGCGCTCGCCGCCGCCGAGCTGAAGGTCCTCGCGGCGCTGCCTGCGGCGCTGCGGGACGCGCCCGCGCGGGCGGGCCGGCGGTTCCTGCTGGACGCGCCGGGCTGGTTCGGCGAGTCCGGGCCGCCGCCGCTGCTGCGCGAGCTGGCCCGCGCGGTGTGGCGGGACGAGACCGTCGAGCTGCGCTACCGCCGCGGGGACACCGAGGTCGCGCGCACGGCGCAGCCGTACGCGCTCGTGCTGAAGAACGGCACCTGGTACCTGGTCGCGCGGGTCGGCGAGACCTTCCGCACCTACCGGGTGGACCGCGTCACCGCCGTCCGGCCGGACGGCGGTGTCTTCGAGCGGGACGAGGGGTTCGACCTCGCCGCGCACTGGCGGGCGGAGGCGGCGGCGTTCGTGCGCTCGATGCTGCGCGAGGAGGTGACGGTGCGGCTGTCCCCCGCCGGGATGCGGCTGCTGCGGTACGCCGTCGAGCCGCACGCCGCCCGGCGGGCGGCCGCGGACGCCGGGGAGCCCGACGAGCGGGGCTGGGTGGCGACCACGCTGCCGGTCGAGTCGATGGACGTCGCGGCCGCCGAGCTGCTCCGGCTCGGCGCGGAGGCCGAGGTCCTCGCCCCGCCGGAGCTGCGGGCGCGGATGGCCGAGCAGGCCGCCCGGCTGGCCCGGCTGTACGGCTGACCGGGCGGCCCGCTAGTCCTGCTTGCGCGCGATCGCGGCGGCCAGCTCCTCCTTGCTCATCTTCGAGCGGCCCCGGACGTCGAGGTCGGCGGCGCGGTCGTAGAGCTCCTTCTTGCTGTTGCCTTTGACGTCCACGCCGCCGAAGCTCCTGCCCTTGCCGCGGCGCGCGTCGGGGTTCTCGGCGCGGGGGTCGGACGGCCCCTTGCGCCCCTTCGGCTCCCAGTGGTCGCCGCGCTTCTCGAACTTGTGCTTGAGCGCGGAGTATGCGGTGCGGTGGGCGCGCCGGCCCTCGCCGTAGGTCCCGACCGCGGAGTCGTGGGCCTTGGCGAAGGTCTCCTGCGCCTCCTTCGGCGAGCGCTGGATCGTGCCGGGAAGCTCGTCCTTGATCGGCTTGCCGCTCTTGGTGGTCATCGGCATGGCCGTTCCTCCTTTCGCCTCTGGAGTCGCGATAACCGGCCGGCGCGCCCGCAAACCCGGGCGCGCCGCCCGCTACTAGAGGGTCAGGTGAAGATGCTCACGCCGCCGGGGCCGACGAGCAGCCCGACGACGATCAGGACGATGCCCCAGAGGAGATCGCGCCGGGCGAGGATCACGTAGATCCCGGCGATCACCAGGATCACGGCGATGAGCCACAGAATTGTCATCATGGACCCCGGGGTCCCCCAGCAGGGGACAAAGAAACCGCAATGCGGTTCCGGGTGACCGAAATCTCCGTTATGGACGGAGAAGGAGACGATGCTCCTTCTCCGCCTGGACAACGGCGGTCACGAGCGGCTCAGCCGGAGCGCGTTGGCGACGATCCGGTGCCCGGCGCCGCCCGCCGCCGTGAGGATCGACTCCGGGTGGAACTGGACGGCCCACCGCCGCCGCTCCGGGTCCTCGATCGCCATCACGACGTCCCCGGTCAGCGCCGTCACCTGGAACCCCTTCACCCGGTCGGGCGTGGCGTGCAGCGAGTGGTAGCGGGCCGCGGTGAACTCGTCCGGGAGCCCGTCGAACAGCCCGCCCCCGGCCGCCTTCACCCGGCCGGGCTTGCCGTGCGACGGCTCGGGCAGCAGCGCCAGCTCGCCGCCCGCGTGCTCCACCATCGCCTGCAGCCCGAGGCAGACGCCGAAGACGGGCAGGTCCCGCTCGGCGAGGGCGTCCAGCAGCGCGCGCGTGCCGAAGTCGGCCGGGCGGCCGGGGCCGGGCGACAGCACCACCAGGTCGGGGGCGTGCTCGTCCAGCATCCGCGCCGGGAACCCGTGCCGCAGCGTGACCACGCTCGCGCCCTGCTGGCGGAAGTAGTCGGCGAGCGTGTTGACGAACGAGTCCTCGTGGTCGACGAGCAGCACCTTCATGCCGTCCCCCGGCAGCGCGGGCGGCGGCGCCTCCTCCTCCGCCGCGCCCGCGGGGCCCGGCTGGGACGCGGCGAGCGCGCCGAGCAGCGCGCTGGCCTTGAGGTGGGTCTCGCGCTCCTCCTCGTCGGGGTCGGAGTCGTACAGCAGCGTCGCCCCCGCCCGGACGGTCGCGACGCCGTCGCGGATCTGCGCGGTCCGCAGCGTGAGGCCGGTGTTCATCGACCCGTCGAAGCCGACGCAGCCGACCGCGCCGCCGTACCAGCGGCGCGGCGAGTCCTCGTGGTCCTCGATGAACTGCATCGCCCACGTCTTCGGTGCGCCGGTGACGGTGACCGCCCACATGTGGGTGAGGAACGCGTCGAGCGCGTCGAAGCCCGGGCGCAGCCGGCCCTCGATGTGGTCGACGGTGTGGATCAGCCGGGAGTAGATCTCGATCTGGCGGCGGCCGAGGACCCGCACGCTGCCGGGCACGCAGATCCGCGACTTGTCGTTGCGGTCGACGTCGGTGCACATCGTCAGCTCGGACTCGTCCTTGGCCGACGACAGGATCGCGCGGATCTGCTCGGCGTCCTCCAGCGCGTCGGCGCCGCGCTTGATCGTCCCGGCGATCGGGCAGGTCTCGACGCGGTCGCCGGTGACGCGGACGAACATCTCCGGCGACGCGCCGACCAGGTACTCGCCGTCGCCGAGGTTGAACAGGAACTCGTACGGGGCCGGGTTGGTCTCGCGCAGGCGCTCGAAGAACGCGGCGGGCGAGTCGCAGCGCCCGTACATCGCGTGGCCGGGCGTGACCTCGAACAGGTCCCCGCGGACGAACTTGTCCTTGGCGTCCCGCACCATCTGCGCGTACACGCCGGGGACGGGCTGCGCCGGCAGCTCGGCCGCGCGCGCCGGAACGGGCGTCGGCTCGGTCTCGCGCGCCAGCCCGGCCGTGCTCGCCCCGCCGATCTCGAAGTCGTAGGAGATGCGGTGCGAGGTCTCGCGCTTGCGGTCCACGACGACCATCTCATCGGCCAGGTGCAGGACGAGGTCGCGCTGGCCGGCCGGCCGCTCCAGCCGGGTCCGCAGCGGCTCGAACTGCAGCGACAGGTCGTACCCGAACGCCCCGTACAGGCCGAGGTGCGGGTCGTCGCAGCCGAACAGGCCGGTGACGGCGCGCAGGGCGGTGAAGACGGTCGGCTGCCGGCTGCGCTCCTCCTCGGGGAAGAACTCCTCGCCCGGCGGGACGAAGACCTCGAACCGGCCGGGCTCGTCCGCGCGGACCTCGCCGGTCGCGCGCAGCGCGCCGGCGACGGCGGGCAGGACGACCCGGCCGCGGCCGTTGAGGGCGCGCACGGCGACCGTCCGCCCGCGCGCGACGAACTCCAGGCACGGGTCGACGTAGGCCATGTGCCAGCGGCTGTAGCGGCCCGGATACTCCATGCCGGAGCTGAGCACGCCGCCGCGCCGCTCCCCCACGGCGGCGACGAGCGCGTTCAGCGCGTCGGACTTGCGCTCGGAGTCGACCGGGACGGCGGTACGGGTCACCCGTACGCCCCCGGCCGTGACGAACTCGCTGGTCAGCGGCTGCTGTGAGACGGTCTCCACCGCGATGGCCCCTCATGTCGGGCCCCCACCGGACGCCGCCCATGAGAAAACGACCGCCGGTGAGGGCGGTCGCCTGGTCTTCGAGCACGCACGAACCGGCACCGCCTCAGCGGCGCCACCACCACCGGGAGGCTGCGGTTCGCATGCGGCGAGGTTACCATGGGCCTCGGCGCAAGGGTTCGCTTACACGACCGGGGCGGCGGCGATGATCAGGCCGATGAGCAGGAAGAACACCGAGTTCGAGCTGCGCGGGGTCAACCACCTCGCGCTCGTCTGCAGCGACATGCGGCGGACGGTGGACTTCTACGAGGGCGTGCTCGGCATGCCGCTGATCAAGACCATCGAGCTTCCGATGGGCTGGGGCCAGCACTTCTTCTTCGACTGCGGCGCCGGCGACGCCCTCGCGTTCTTCTGGTTCCCGGACGCGCCCGAGCCGGTCCCCGGCGTGTCCGCGCCGAAGAACCTGCCCGACCGGGGCGAACTGCTGTCGGCCGTCGGGTCGATGAACCACATCGCCTTCGACGTCCCGCCCGAGCGCATCGAGGAGTACCGCGACCGGCTCATCGCCAAGGGCGTCGACGTGGGCGTGCTGCTCAACCACGACGACAGCGAGTTCGGCGTCGCACCGGAGAACCACGACGGCGTGTTCGTCCGGTCCATCTACTTCAAGGACCCCGACGGGATCCTGGTGGAGTTCGCCGCGTGGACGCGGGAGCTGAACCTGCCGTCGGACGTCCGGCACGAGCCGAGGACCGCGGCCGACCGGACCGTCTGACCGGTCCCCTGACCTCTCGTCGGATGGGCTCTGACCTGCTACCCGGCGACCTGGAACGATCCACCCGAGTCGTGCCGTGACCGAGATCACGTTGTGATCAACGGACGTGTACTCTCGCCCGGCTGCACCACCGGGCACGGCCCCGCCTCGCGATCCGGACGCGGGCCGTGCGCGCGTGTCCCCTGGGGGTCGGCCCCCAGGCCCCCGGCACCAGCCGGGGGGCGCACGACGAGGAGGACTCCCCTTGACTCCCGACACTCCGCAGGAACCGGCCTCGACGGAACCGCCGCCCGCCGCCCGCTCCGACCGCAGCGCGTGGAACTGGCTGCTGGTCGTCCCTATCGTGGTCCCGCTGCTGACGTTCCTGTTCAACAGCGACGGCCCCCGCCTCGGCGGCTGGCCCGCCTTCTACTGGATCCAGCTCGCGTTCATCCCGCTCGGCGTCCTGTGCACGGTCGTCGTCTACCAGATGACGAAGAAGAGGGGCTGAGCCGTGGCGAGCGACCACATCACCGAGATCGTCGTCTTCACCCTGCTCTTCCTGCTGGTCAGCGGGATGGGCTTCGTCGCCGCCCGGTGGCGGCGCCCCGACACCATGCACAACCTGGACGAGTGGGGGCTCGGCGGCCGCAGCTTCGGCAGCTGGGTCACCTGGTTCCTGATCGGCGGCGACCTCTACACCGCCTACACCTTCGTGGCCGTCCCGGCCCTGGTGTTCGGCGCGGGCGCGGCGGGCTTCTTCGCCGTCCCGTACACGATCATCGTGTACCCGCTGGTGTTCCTGTTCCTCATCCGGCTCTGGTCGGTGTCGCACGTGCACGGGTTCGTCACCCCGGCCGACTTCGTCCGGGCCCGGTTCGGCTCGCCGACGCTGGCGCTGCTGGTGGCGATCACCGGCATCGTCGCCACGATGCCCTACATCGCGCTGCAGCTCGTCGGCATCGAGGCCGTGCTGAAGGCGATGGGCGTGAACGGCCACTGGCCGCTCATCATCGCGTTCGTGGTGCTGGCGGCCTACACCTACCAGTCCGGGCTGCGGGCGCCGGCGCTGATCGCGTTCGTCAAGGACCTGCTGATCTACCTGGTCATCATCGTCGCGGTGCTGTACATCCCGGCCAAGCTCGGCGGCTGGGGCGAGATCTTCGACTCGGCGAAGGCCAAGTTCGACGCGACGCCGGCGCCGGGCGACGGCATCACGATCGCCGGCAGCGGCCAGCTGAACTACGCGATGCTCGCGCTCGGCTCGGCGATGGCGCTGTTCCTGTACCCGCACAGCATCACCGGCGTGCTCGCGAGCAAGGACCGCAACGTGA
Organism: Spirillospora sp. NPDC047418; assembly: GCF_040643275.1. Classification (NCBI taxonomy): domain Bacteria; kingdom Bacillati; phylum Actinomycetota; class Actinomycetes; order Streptosporangiales; family Thermomonosporaceae; genus Spirillospora; species Spirillospora sp. NPDC047418. Next base: position 869 of record NZ_JBEYTW010000035.1, on the reverse strand, counting down.
TCAAGCGGAACATGGCGGCGCTGCCGGCCTACAGCTTCGTGCTCGGCCTGATCGCGCTGCTCGGCTACATGGCGATCGCGGCGGGCGTGAAGCCGATCACCACCGACGGCAAGCCGGACGGCAACACCGCCGTCCCGGTGCTGTTCGACCACATGTTCCCGGACTGGTTCGCGGGCGTCGCGTTCGCCGCCGTCGGCATCGGCGCGCTCGTCCCGGCGGCGATCATGTCGATCGCGGCGGCGAACCTGTTCACCCGCAACATCTACAAGGAGTACATCAAGCGGGACGCCACGGCGAAGCAGGAGGCCACGGTCAGCAAGGTGGTCTCACTGGTCGTCAAGGCGGGCGCGGTGGCGTGCATCCTGGCGCTGGACCCGCAGTTCTCCATCGACCTGCAGCTCATCGGCGGCGTCATCATCCTGCAGACGCTCCCGTCGGTCGGGCTCGGCCTGATGACGCGCTGGTTCCACCGGGGCGCGCTCATCGCCGGCTGGGCCGGCGGCATGATCGCGGGCCTGTGGATGCTGTACCAGATCCCGAACCCGGCCAAGGGCAAGGAGCACTTCGGCGGCTCGGCGTACCCGCTGAGCGACCTCGGTCTCGACACCAAGATGACGATCTACACCGGCATCCTGGCGCTGGCCGTCAACGTCGCGGTCGCGGTCATCGGCACGGCGGTCTGCCGGGCGGCCAAGCTGGCCGACGGCGGCGACGCGACCCGCTCCGTCGACTACTTCGCGGACGCCGGCGACCCGAAGGTCAAGGAGCTGGACCTCACCGGCACGACCTGACCCCGTCCCGTCCCCGGTCCCGGCGGCCCGCGGCGGGGCGCCCCCAGCGGGCCCCCCCGGCCGCCCCCCGCGGCGGGC
>NZ_JBEYTW010000034.1:0-79758 GCF_040643275.1 Spirillospora sp. NPDC047418 | reverse complement strand
ACAACGACGCCCTTGCCTCCGGCTCGGAGTTAGCACCACCTCTTCCTCCAGGGGACTTTCACCCCCAAGCAATCGCCCATGCTGGGCGCACCATGGGAAGGGGGCGCCCCGGACGGACCGGGGCGCCCCCTTCTGCTCGCGGTCGGGTCAGACGTTCACGCCGAAGTCGGAGGCGATGCCCGTCAGGCCCGAGGCGTAGCCCTGGCCCACCGCGCGGAACTTCCACTCGGCGCCGTTGCGGTAGAGCTCGCCGAACACCATGGCGGTCTCGGTCGAGGCGTCCTCCGACAGGTCGTAGCGGGCGATCTCGCTGTTGTCGGCCTGGTTCACCACGCGGATGAACGCGTTGCGGACCTGCCCGAAGTTCTGCTGCCGGCCGTCGGCGTCGTAGATCGACACCGGGAACACGATCTTGGCGACCTCGGCCGGGACGGTGCTGAGGCCGACCTTGATCTGCTCGTCGTCGCCCTCGCCCTCACCGGTGAGGTTGTCACCGGTGTGCTCGACCGAACCGTCGGGGCTCTTGAGGTTGTTGAAGAACACGAAGTGCTGGTCCGACAGCACCTTGTTCTCCGCCGAGACCAGCAGGGCGCTGGCGTCCAGGTCGAAGTCGGTCCCGGTGGTGGTCCGCACGTCCCAGCCCAGACCGACCACGACGGCGGTCAGTCCGGGAGCCTCCTTGGTCAGCGAGACGTTGCCGCCCTTGCTCAGACTGACTCCCACTGTTGTCTACCTCCGTATCGGGCTGCGGGTGACGTCCACCCGCGATCGGTCTGTCTTACGAGAACGGTAGCCATCCCTCGCCGGTTCCCCCCGGTCCTTGGCGAATTCGCGGCGTGGCGTGCTGTTTCGTCCGGTCCCGAGCGTAGGGGACGCGGTCACGGCCCGGTAAGCCCGGTGAGGAACGCGGTGGGGGCGGTGACGGGGGCGGGCAGGTCGAACGCGGCGGCCAGGTCCGCCGCGTGCGGCGCGAGTTCGTCGCAGGTCCGGCGCCGCGCCGCCCACACCTGGTCGAGGATGCCGGGCGGGGCGACGCCCTCGTTGAGCAGGTCGGGGGCGCGGCGCTCCAGGATGTTGAGAGCGTGCAGCCGCAGGACGGCCCCGGTCCCGGCGGGCGCGGTCGCGGCGGCGGCGCAGATCTCCAGGACGATCCGGTCGGCGCACGCGCCGGCGGTGCGGGCGGCCAGGACGAGGTTCGCGTTCCAGGCGGTGAAGGCGTCGCCGCCGTCGCCCAGCGCGGCCTCGACCCGGCCGGCGAGCCGGTCGCGCATGCGGCGTTCGGCGTCGCGGGCCAGGTGGAGCCAGACGCGCGGGGAGTCCAGGTCGCCGCCGTCGGGCGGGCCCGCGCCCGGGTCGGGCGGGGCGTAGCGGTCCAGGTCGGCCATGGCGCGGGCGGTGTCGTAGAGGATCAGCTCGTTGTCGCCGCCGGCGTTCTGGTAGGCGTGCGCGAGGCCGCGGTAGGCGTTGAGGCGCTCGACGGCGGCGAAGCCGGGCGCGCCGCTGTGCACCCGGCACGCCGACACCGTCTCCTGCGCCTGGGCGGTCGCGGCGGCCTTCAGCAGGGCCAGGTCCCGGTCGACGGCCGACCACGGCGCCCAGGCGGTGTCGGGGCCGCCCTCGCCGCCGTCGCCGGGGCCCTGCGGGGCGGCGGGGCGGGGCGCGGTGGCGTGCGCGGCGACGGCGGTGAGCGCGTACGCGGCGGCCAGCGCGCCCAGCACGGCCTCCTGCTGGTTGCGGTAGTCGGTCAGGGGGCGGCGGGGCGCGAGCCGGCCGAGGGTGGTGCGGCCCGCCGAGTGCGCCAGCAGCATGCCCGCCGACGCGCGGGTGATCGCGGCGGAGGCGGAGATGACGGCGCGCCAGACCGGCGGGGCGACGCCCATCGAGCGGGTGAGCCGGGCGCCCGGCGACCCTGCCGGGTCGTGGAACCGGCCGTCCGCGTCGATGCGGGCGCCGTCGCGCAGCCAGGCCCCGTGGGGGACGTGGACGCCGTCGAGCAGGACGGCGGCGTAGTCGATCTGCAGCCCGGTCGTCTCCGGTGCCGCGATGATCCGCACGCCCGGCGGGACGGTGCCGTCGGGGCGGCGCAGCGGGACCGCGAACACGAACACCCCGCGCTCCTGCCCGCCGTGGACGAGGGTGGCGTAGACGGCGGCGGTCTTGGCGATGGCGGGGTGGGCGGTGTTGGTGGGGAACTTGGCGGCCTGCGGGTCGGGGGTGGTGAGGACGAATCCGCCGGTGGCGGGGTCGTGGCGGGCGATGGTGCGGGGCGACAGGTGGCTGTTGCTGCGCCCGACCTCGGTCATCAGCAGGGTCCCGGCGGCGTCCATCGACTCCAGCGAGTCCCTGGCCTGCGCGGCGCCGTCCTGGTCGGCGCCGAACGCCAGGATGGGGCCGAGCGCGAGGGTGTAGTGCAGCAGCATGACGTGGAACAGGGCGGGGTCGGCGATCGCGGCGCGGTCCAGCAGCGCGCACAGTGCCGGGGGGTCGGCGAGCAGTTCGGCGGCGGGCGGCGCGGCCAGTCCGGCGTGGCGCAGCCGCGCGTAGGTGAGGGCCTGGTGCTCGCGGGCGGTGAGGCCGGCGGGATAGGTGAAGAACTCCTCGGGGACGGCCTCCTCCAGCCGGGCGCGCGTCTTGGCGTCCATCACCGCTCCCCTCCCCCGGGGGCCGGTGCGGGCGCCGCGCCGGGGTCAGGGCCGGGGTCGGGGCCGGGGGCGACGCCGGGTGCGGCCTTGCCGGTGCGGCCGTGGCGGGGCCGGTCGCGCAGCGGCGCCAGGGTCCGGGCGCCGGGGACGGCGAGCCGGGCGCACTGGCACAGCGCGTCGCCGGGGCCGGCCTCGGTGAACACGGTGGCGCCGGCGGCGTGCACGGCGCGCAGGGCGGCGGGCAGCCGGACGGGTTTGACGATGCAGTCGGCCATGGCGCGGTGCAGGTCGTCGCCGTCGCGGTAGGCGCGGCCGCGGACCGGGGAGTGCACGGGCAGTTCCAGGGGCCGCTGGGGAAGGTGGCGGATCATCGCGTACCACTCGTCGTCGGCGCCGGCCATCGCGGGGTGGTGCGACAGGTAGGGGACGGCGAGGCGCACGGCCCGTACCCCGCCGGCCTTGGCGGCGTCCACGACCGCCTCCAGGGGGCCGTCGGGCCCGGACACGATCGTGACCGACGGCGCGTTCAGGCAGGCGACGACGACCTCGGGTGCGGCGGCGGCCTTGATGCGGGCGCGGGCGCCGTCCTCGCCGGTCTCCAGCAGGGCCATACCGCCGCCGCGGCCGCGGTCGGCCAGGACGCCGACGGCGGCGACGGCCATCCGGGCGCCGTCGGTGACGGTGAACGCGCCGGCGCTGACGAGTGCGGCGATCTCGCCGAAGCTCTGCCCGACGGCGAAGGCGGGGTGGACGCCGGCGGCGCGCAGGGCGCGGTCGACGGCGACGGAGGCGGCGTAGGCGCACAGCTGGGCGACGCCGGGGGTGCGGGACGCGGCCCGGTACCCGGTGGGGTCCTCCAGCAGGACCGCGCGCAGGGACGGCCATCCGGTGGCGGGCAGGCCCTCCTGGACGGCGTCCAGGACGTCGGCGACGGCACGGGCGGCGCCCGGGCCGGTCGCGGCGAGGGCGGGCAGGTCGGGGACTCCGGCCGAGCCGGTTCCGGGGAACAGGAAGGCGCAGAGGTCGCCGGGTTCGAGTGCTCCTGCGGGGTCGAATGCGGTGGACGGCACGCGGGGTCTCCTTACCTGGAAGGAAGGCTGACTTTCCCATTTGGGGATAAAGGCCGCTTAATACTCAGATATGGACCATAGGCCGTGAAATGGGATTATTCACTTGTGCAGTGGGTCTGACAACCGCTTGTGGTGCGAGGGGGAAACGAGCATGGCGATGAGCGAGGACACCGGATGGGCGATCCGCGGGACCGGCTCCTGCCTGCCCGACCGGTGCGTGCCCAGCGACGAGCTGTCCCGCTCGCTGGGCCTGGACCCGTCGTGGATCGAGGACCGCACCGGCATCCGCCGCCGGCATCTGGCCGCGCCCGGGCAGGCCGCCTCCGACCTGGCCGCCGCGGCCGCCGCCCGGGCCCTGGACGCCGCCGGGCTGGACGCCGCCGACATCGGCCTGCTCGTCCTCGGCACCTCCACGCCCGACCTGATCGCCCCGTCCACCGCCTGCCGCGTCCAGGCCCTGCTCGGCGCCCGCCGCGCCGCCGCGTTCGACGTCGCCGCCGCCTGCACCGGGTACGTGTTCGGGCTGCAGGCCGCGCTCGGCTGGCTGGCCGCCCAGCGCGCCGCCGGCCGCCCCGGCGGCGGGCGCCCCGCGCAGTACGCGCTGGTCGTCGGCGTCGAGGTGTACTCCCGGTTCCTCGACCCCGCCGACCGCGGCACCGTCGCGGTGTTCGGGGACGGCGCCGCCGCCACCGTCATCGGGCCCGTCCCGGCCCCCTACGGGATCGGGCCGGTCACGCTCGGGTCCGACGGCTCGGGCACCGACGACGTGCTCATCCCCGCGGGCGGCAGCCGCACGCCCGCCACCGCCGAGACCCTCGCCGGGCTCGGCCACACCATCCACATGGACGGCCGTGCCGTCCGCGGCTTCATCGAGCACATCTTCCCCCGGCTGGTCGCCGAGGCCACCGAGGCCGCCGGCGTCAAGCCCGCCGACCTGGCCCTGGTCGTCCCGCACCAGCCCAACCCGCGGCTGGTCGCCGCGCTGGCCGCCGGCGCGGGCCTGGACCCGGCGCAGCTGGCGATCGTCGGGCACGAGGTCGGCAACATCGGCGCCGCCAGCATCCCGCACGCCCTGGACCGGGCCGTCCGCGAGGGCCGCCTGCACGGCGGCGACCTGGTGCTGCTCGCCGGATTCGGCGCGGGCGTCACCTGGGGCCACACCCTCATCACCTGGCCGCCCGGCTGACCCGCCCCGGCCCCGCTCAGGCGGGGCGGGCTGCGGACCCGGCGGCGAACTCGGCGGCGACCGCGGCCGTGGACCGCACGAACGCCGCCAGCACCGGCGACCGCGACGCCTCCGGCCAGGCCAGCACCAGCGTGGACGGCGCCGCGTCCGGCACCGGGACCGCGGCCAGGTCGTCGCGCAGCAGCCCCCGCATCGACGCCGGCAGCACCGCCACCGCCCGGCCGAGCGCGATCAGCTGCATCAGCTGCCCGCCGTCGCCGATCCGCGGCGCGGCGCCCAGCGCGTGCCCGTACCGGGCGGGCGGCACGTCGTCGCCGTCCAGGTCCGCCAGCGTCAGCTCCTTGCGGCCCGCCAGCCGGTGGCCGCGCGGCAGGACGGCGACCTGCGGCTCCTCCAGCAGCTCCTGGACGGCCAGGCCGGTGACGTCCTGCCGCGGCGTGTACAGCAGGGCGGCGTCGGCGCGGCCCTCGCGCAGCGCCCGGTCGGCGCCGTGGCCGAGCAGCATCTCCACCGGAACCGCGCCCGGGACGCGCTCGTAGGCGGCCAGGATCGCCGGGAGCAGCCCGCCGCCGTCCCCGCCGGGCTTCAGCGCCAGGACCAGCCGGGGCCCGGCGCCGCCGGCGCGGCGGGTGCGGCGGACGGCGGCCGCGACGGCCTCCAGCGCGGCGGCGCCCTCGGCCAGCAGCGTCTCCCCCGCCGGGGTGAGCACCACCCGGCGGGAGGTGCGCTCCAGCAGGGTCACGCCGAGGCGCCGCTCCAGCCGGCCGATGGCCCGCGACAGCGGCGGCTGCGCGATGCCGAGCCGCTCGGCGGCGCGGCCGAAGTGCAGTTCCCGCGCGACCGCGAGGAAGTAGGTGAGCTCACGCGTTTCCACCACGTCCATACCTCCAGGGTATTGATCCCGGGGCGATCGGTGTTGGATCCGGCGGCGCCCGCGGTGGTGGGCTGGAGCCATGGACGACACCACCGACACCACCGCCAACGACAGCGGGAAGACCGCCCTGGTGACCGGGGCGAACAAGGGCATCGGGCTCGCCATCGCGCGGGGGCTGGCCGGGCGCGGCATGACCGTGCTGCTCGGCGCCCGCGACCCGGGGCGCGGCGAGAAGGCCGCGGCGCGGCTGCGGGACGACGGCCTCGACGTCCGCGCGGTGGCGCTGGACGTCACCGACCCGGCGTCGGCCGGGGCCGCGGCCGGGCGCGCCGCCGCCGAGACCGGGCGGCTGGACGTGCTGGTCAACAACGCCGGCATCTCCGGCGGCCCGCTCCACCTGCCCGACGAGGCCGACCTGGACGTCGTGCGGCGCGTGTTCGACACCAACCTGTTCGGCGTGTACCGGGTGACCAACGCGGTGCTGCCGCTGCTGCGGGAGGCGCCGGCGGGGCGGATCGTCAACATCTCCAGCGGCACGTCCTCGATGACCGCGATGACCGACCGCGGCCACTACTTCTGGAACACCGCCGCGTCCGCCGCCTACCCGGCGTCCAAGGCGGCGCTGAACATGCTGACGGTCCAGTACGCCAAGCGGCTACGCGACACCGCGATCAAGGTCAACGCCGCCGCGCCCGGCGCCTGCGCCACCGACTTCACCGCCGAGTTCACCCGCGCCACCGGCCGGACCACCGACCGGACCGCCGAGCAGGGCGCGGCCATCGCGATCCGGCTGGCCACCCTGGACGGAGACGGGCCCACCGGCGGCTTCTTCGACGACGACGGCCCCGTCCCCTGGTAGCCGGTCCCCTGCCAGCCGGTCACCGGGCAGCCGGTCACCAGGGCGACAGGACCAGGGCCTGGACGGCGAAGGCGGTCGCGGCCTGCGCGGCGAGCCAGCCGCGCGCCGGGGGGCGGTGCAGCGCGGCGGCGGCGACCGCCCACGCGGCGAACGGCACCCAGATCCGCTCGACCTCGCCCCTGGTCACGCCGGAGGCGTCCAGGGCCAGCACGCCAACCAGCGCCGCCGCCGCCAGGGACGCCACCGCCGCCGGCGGGGACACCGCCCGCGCCCGGGCGGCGCGGCGCAGGGCCCGCACCGCGCGGGGCAGGGCGCGGGCGGTCGCCGGGCCGGTCAGCAGACCCAGCACGGCCAGGTTCGCCGGCAGGAAGTAGGCGTAGGAGCGCTGCGCCGACCCGCGGCTGACCAGGTAGGTGTCGAGGGTGGCGGCGACGCCGTCCGGCCACCAGAACCCCAGCAGGGTGAACGCGGCGGGCACGGCGGCCAGGCCCGCGGCCAGGGCCGCGAGCACCGCGGCCGGGGGGCGGGTCAGCAGCAGCACCGCCAGCGGCACCGCGAACAGCGGCAGCAGCCCGTAGCTCAGGTAGGGCAGGCAGCCCAGCAGCAGCCCGCCCGCCCCGGCCAGCACCACGCCCCCCGCACCGCCCCCCGCGGTGGCCCCCGCACCGCCGGACGCACCGCGGGGCGCAGCGCCCCCTGCAGCGCCCCGCGCGGTGGCGCCTGCGCCTGTGCCTGCGGCGGTGCGGCGGGCCGCCAGGGCGAGCAGCGCCGTCCCCCACGCGCCCACGGCCAGGAAGAACGCGTCCATCGCGGTCGCGATCCACACCGCCAGCGGCGCCAGCACCAGGAACGGCAGCGCCGCGCGCGCCGCCCGCTCCCCCGCCGCGCAGCGGACCGTGACGGCGATCGCGGCGGCGGCGGACGCGCCCGCCGCGATGATGAGCGCGGCCGCCCAGCCGGTGCCGCCGAGCCCGGCCCTCTCCAGCGCCCACAGCAGCAGCGTCGGCAGCGGCGGGTGCCCCCGCACGTGGGTGGTGTAGCCGCCGAGCCGGTCGGTGAAGGTCCGCAGCCACTCCAGCGGGTCGGGGCGGACCTGCGCCAGGCCCGCCGGGTACTCGGTGGGCGCGTCCAGCGGCGCGGCGAGCGCGTCCCAGCCGTCGCCGGCCGCCAGCGCCACCGTCCACGCGGCCGAGCCCGCCCACGCCAGCGGCGGCAGCGCCCGCCACGGCAGCCGCGCCGCGAGCGCGGGCAGCGCCGCGACGGCCGCCGCCGCCAGCACCGCCGCGGGCAGCATCTCCCAGGTCAGCGGCCGTGCCCGGGCCCGCGCGTGCAGCGGGGGCAGCCGGTCCTCGGTCGCCAGGCCGGCGCGCCGCAGGTACCAGCCCGCCGCGAACGCCGCCGCGATCCCGGCCGCCCACACCGCGACCGCCGCCCACCCGGGCGCGCGGCGGGTCCGCCGCGCCGCGTCCGCCGGTGCCCGCTCGCGCGCCAGGGTCACCGCGACCGCCCCTTCCGGCGGCCCGCCAGCGCGGACGCGGCGGCCGCCGCGGCGGCGAGCACGGCGATGGCCGCCAGGACGATCGCGAGGTTGCGGCCGTAGGGCAGCGGCAGCCGGGACGGCTCGTCGGCGCGGCGCCCGTACCCGAGGACGAGCGGCAGCGCGACCGCGGTGACGCACGCGGCGGTGACGAGCGCGGCCCGCACGGTGCGCCGGAACCGGCCGGGGAGCCGCCCGGTGGCCAGGCCCGCGGCCAGGACCAGCGGGACCAGGACGGCGTCGTGCAGGACCGCCGCCCCGGCGAACCACGCCGCCCACCGGCCGACCGGGACGTCGGCGGCGATGCCGCGCAGCCCGAGCCCGATGAGCGCCAGGCCCGCCGCGTAGCCCAGGACGCGGGCGGTCACGTCACCACCAGCCGGTGCACCCATTTGGTCTGCATGACCCCGGGCCGGTTCGGTGCGATCAGCCGGCAGGGGCGGCCGTGGTCGAGGGCGAGGGGCGCGCCGTTCATGCCGAGGGCCAGCAGGGTCAGCGGGTCGTGCCAGTGCGGCGGGTCGACCCGCGAGGCGCGGTAGCGGCCGCCGCGTTCCAGCGACTCCACCCGGACCCGCGCGCCGCGGCCGGCGCCGCCGGCGTCGACGCCGGCCAGGCGCAGGACGTCCCGCAGCCGCACGCCGTGCCAGTCGGCCTCCACGCTCCAGCCCTCCACGCAGGAGATCGGCAGCCGGACGGTGTGCTGGGGCAGGGCGCGCAGGTCGGCCAGGGACAGGGTGACCTCGCGGGCGACGCGGCCGGTCACGGTGAGCCGCCAGCCGGGGTCCAGGGCCGCCGCGGTGACGCCGGTCGCGGCGGCCGACTTGTTGACCGGGACGTCCTGCGGCCCGGTGCCGGGGCGGCGGGGCGCCAGCACCGCGAGCCGCGCCAGCGGCGTGGCCGCCTCCCCCGCCGTGGTGAGGGCGACGGCGCCGCTCGCGGCGGCGACGGTGAGCAGGAACCCGCGGCGGCCCACCGCGTCCTGCGGGCGGGTCATCACGGCCCGGCGCGCCTTGGCGCCCTCGTTGGCGACGTGGACGACCAGCGCCCCGGCGAGGATGTAGGCCGTCCAGTAGTGCGCGGTGGTGAAGAAGAACCGGAACGGGTACCAGTAGGCGATGTTCAGCACGCCGGTGACGAACTGGAACAGTGCCGCGCCGACCAGCACGAACACCAGCAGCCGCTGCACGGCGTGGCCGATCGAGCGGACCGGCGGCCACTGCCACAGCTTCGGGTAGACCGTCCAGAGCTTGGCCAGCAGCAGCGGCACCGTCGCCAGGCCGCCGATGACGTGGACGCCCTGGGTGACCCGGTACAGGTTCACCGGGCGCGACGGCCACCGCATCCACCCGGCCGGCTGCTGCATGAAGTGGGACACCAGCCCGGTCCCGAACGAGACGAGGAGGGCGGCGCCGAGCGCGACGCCGAGCAGGGACGCGGTCCGCTCGTCGTGGAGCCGGCTGGTGAACCGCCCCGGCAGCGTCGTGAGGAGCCTCGGCGGTTTCGGGAGCGCCGCTTTCAGGGGCGCAGGGCGACGAACCACCGGCCGGCCTCCTCCCACAGTTCGGTGACGGTCGCGGCGCAGGACGCGGCGATCCCGGCGGCGGCGTCGGCGGACACGTGCGCCCAGGTGAACCATTCGCCGACCGCGGGCCCCGACCGCAGCCGCAGCGGTTCGGCGCCGGCGCCGGTCCCGGGCGGGTCGACCTCGGCCAGGACGCGGCCGCCGGGGCCCAGCAGCGCCAGGACGCGGCGCAGCAGGGCGGCGGGGTCGCCGCCGATGCCGATGTTGCCGTCGGCGAGCAGCACGGTCCGCCAGCGGCCGGTGCCGGGGACGCGGCCGAACACGTCCCGGCACAGGGCGGGCCCGCCGGCGGCGGTCGTCAGCGCGACCGCGGCGGGCGCCAGGTCGATGCCGAGGACGGGCAGGCCGCGGCGGGCGAGCGCCACGGTGAGGCGCCCGGGGCCCGACCCGACGTCCAGGGTGGCGCCCCGGCAGCGGTCCAGCAGGCCGCCGTCGCCGGGCCGGGCCGCCAGCCAGTCCTGCAGGGGCAGCGGGCGGCGGCGGCCGTCGGCGTGCTCGATCTCGACGGGGCCGCGGCCCCGCAGCGCCTCCTCGTACAGTTCGCCGATCATGCCGGGACGGTCCCGGCGCGCAGGCCGCGCAGCACGGCGGCGAACCGCCCGCCCGCGGCGAGGCCGGCGACGGCGCCGGCGTCGGCGGGGGTGTCGACGTCGGTGAGCCGCGGCGCGAACCCGGTGCGCAGCCCGGCGGCGCGCAGCCGCGCCAGCAGCACCGTGCCGGTGCAGGCCCGCGACATCGGGACGCCGCGCAGCAGCCGCGCGTCGGGGCGGCGCAGCCCGAGCAGCCAGAACCCGCCGTCGCGGGCGGGCCCGACCACCGCGTCGCAGCGGTCCAGGACGCGGGCGGCGCGGGTGAGCAGCGCGGGGGTGACCTGCGGGGTGTCCATCCCGATGAGGACCAGGGGGCGGCCGGCCCAGGCGTCGTCGAACGCGGCGGCCAGCCGCTCGTCCAGCCCGGCGCCGCGCTGGGCGAGGACGGTGAACCCGCCGGGCAGCCACGGGCCGGGCGCGCCGTCGAGCGCGAGGACCCGGCGCCCGGCCGGGGCGGCGGCGGCCGCGGTGAGGGTGTCGCGCAGCGACGCCTCGGCGAGCGCGGCGGCCTCAGCCGGGGTGTAGGCGGGGGTCAGCCGGGTCTTGACCCGCCCCGGGACGGGCTCCTTGGCGATCACGATCAGGTCGGCGGGGTTCACCGGGCGGCCTCCGCCAGGACGCGGCGCATGTCGCGGACGGCGCGGACCGTCCCGCCCAGGGTGCCGGTGACCTTGGAGGTGCCGGTGCGGGGCCGGTAGGCGACGTCGATCTCGCCGATCCGCCAGCCGGCGCGGGCGGCGCGCAGCACCATCTCCAGCGGGTAGCCGAACCGGCGGTCGCGCAGGCCGAGGGCGAGCAGGTCGGCGCGGCGGGCGGCGCGCATGGGGCCGAGGTCGTGCAGGCGGGTGCCGGCGCGGCGGTTCAGCGACCGGGCCAGGACGGCGTTGCCGAGGCGGGCGTGCGGCGGCCAGGCGCCGCGCCCGGCGGGCCGCCGCCGCCCCAGCACCAGCCCGGGGCCCGGCGGCGGCCCGCCGTCCGGCGCCGCGCCCGCGAGGCGGGCGAGCGCGGCGGTGAGGCGGGGCAGTTCGGCGGGGTCGAGGGAGGCGTCGGCGTCCATGACGCACACGACGTCGGTGCGGGCGGCCAGCAGCCCGGCGTGGCAGGCGGCGCCGAAGCCGCGGTCGGCGGCCGGGACGACGCGGGCGCCGTGCCGGGCGGCGACGGCCGCGGAGCCGTCGGTGGAGGCGTTGTCGACCACCAGGGGCCGGAACCCGGCCGGCATCCGGTCCAGCACCCAGGGCAGCGCCTCGGCCTCGTTGAGGCACGGGAGAACGACATCGATCACGGATCCGACGCTACTTTCGGTGACGGGGATACGACCCTTACGAACTGGTGACGGGGGTCCGGGCGAACTCGGCCATGCCGTCGGCGAACGCCACCGCAGGGGAGAACCCCAGTTCGCGGCGGGCCCGGTCGGGGCGGGCGACGATGTGGCGGACGTCGCCGAGCCGGTAGCCGCCGGTGACGCGGGGTGCGGGGCCGCCGGCGGCCGCGGCGAGCGCGCCCGCCACCGCGCCGATGGTGCGGGGCTCGCCGCTGGCGATGTTGTAGGCGCGCAGCCCGCCCGGTCCGTCCGGGCCTTCCGGTCCGGGAGATCCGGGCGGTCCGGCCGCGATCCGCTCCAGCGCGAGCACGTTGGCGCGGGCGACGTCGCGGACGTGGACGAAGTCGCGGCGCTGCCCGCCGTCCTCGAACACCAGCGGCGCCTCGCCGTTCAGCAGCCGGGACCGGAAGATCGCCGCGACGCCCGCGTAGGGGGTGTCGCGCGGCATCCGCGGCCCGTAGACGTTGTGGTAGCGCAGCGCGGCGGCCGATCCGCCGGTCGCGCGCGCCCAGGAGGCGGCCAGGTGCTCCTGGGCGAGTTTGGTGTCGGCGTAGACGTTTCGGGGGGCGGGCGCGGCGTCCTCGGCGACCGTGCCGGGGGTGAGGGGCCGCCCGCAGGCGGGGCAGCCGGGTTCGAACCGGCCGGACGCCAGGGCCCGCTCGGGGCGGGGCCCCGGCCGGACGGGCCCGTGCCGGTCGCAGGTGTAGGCGCCCTCCCCGTACACCGTCATCGAGGACGCCAGCACGAGGGCGGCGACGCCGGCGCGGGCCATCTCCGCCAGCAGCACGGCGGTGCCCTGCACGTTCGCCGACGTGTAGTCGGGCAGGTCGCCGATGTCCACGCCGAGGCCGACCTTGGCGGCCTGGTGGCAGACGGCGTCGACGCCGGCCAGCCGCGCGGCGACCGCGGCGGGGTCGCGGACGTCGGCGGGCGGGCCGCCGAGCCCGTCGGGCCGCGCGTCCAGGCCGCGGACGCGGTGCCCGGCGGCGGTCAGCGCCGCGGCGATGTGCGAGCCGATGAATCCGGCCGACCCGGTGAGCAGTACGTTCATGGCGACGAAGGTAGGCCGCGCGGCGCGCCGCGGTCGGCGTGCCGGGCCCGCGGACGGCACCTTGTTCGAACCTTGTAAGAACTTCGCCCCGCGGCTTACGCGGCGGTGAGGGGGGCGAGCAGCCCGACGGCCTTGTCGACGTCGGCCTCGGTGGTGGTGAGGTGGAACGCGCAGCGCAGCCGCCCGGCGCGGACGGAGGCGATCACCCCGGCGCGGCGCAGCACGGCGTCGGTGCCGCCGGGGACGGTGACCGCCACGATCGCCGAGTCGCCGGGCGGCAGGCCGAGCCCGGCGCGGAACCGGCGGGCCAGCGCCACGTCGTGGTCGTGGATCGCCGGGACCCCGACCCGTTCGAGCAGTTCCAGGGCGGGGGCGTGCCCGGCCCAGCTCTGCCAGGCCGGGGACAGGTCCAGCCGGCGCGCGCCGGCGGCCAGCCGCAGCGGCAGCCCGTAGACCGAGTCCCAGATGTCGGCGCCGGCGTACCAGCCGGCGGCGAGGGCGGGCAGCGCGTCCAGCGCCTCGGCGGTGCCGGTGAGGAAGCAGGTGCCGCGCGGGCCGAGCAGCCACTTGTAGCCGCCGGCGACGAGCCAGTCGACGCGGGCGGCGGGCAGCGGCAGCCATCCGGCGGCCTGGGTGGCGTCCAGCAGGATCCGGGCGCCGTGCGCGCGGGCCGCGCCGATCAGGTCGTCCATGGGGGCGATGCGGCCGTCGGCGGACTGCACCGCCGACACCGCGACGACGCCGGTCGCGGCGCGGACCTCGGCGGCGATCCGTTCCAGCGGCACCGACCGGACGGTCAGCTGCGGGCGGGCCGCGAAGGGGAACAGCAGGGAGGTGAAGTCGCCGTCGGCGACCAGGACCTCGGTGCCGGCGGGCAGCGACGCCGCGACGAGCCCGGCGAAGTAGGACACCTGCGGGCCGCACGCGACCCGGTCGGCGGGGACGCCGAGCAGCCTCGCGAACGCCTCCCGCGACCGGGTGACGGACTCGTCCAGGTCGGTGGGGGCCATCAGCCCGGCTGCGCGGTCGCGTTCGGCGGTGAGCATCGCCTCGTGGGCGGTGCGCGGCGGCAGCCCGTAGGTGGCGGTGTTGAGGTAGGCGACGTCGGCGCCGAACTCGCGCTGCGCGGCCGCGATGGAAAGGCTCATGCCCTGATCGTCGCCCCTCCCCCTCCCATAGCACAAAGTACGGTTTCCTTGGCGTCCCATAAGTGCGGTTGATACGTTGCGGGGATGCTGGACCTGCACCGGGGCCGGATCCTGCGGGAGGTGGCCCGGCTCGGCTCGATGACCGCGGCCGCGCGGGCGCTGAACTACACCCAGCCGGCGGTGTCGCACCACATCGCGCGGCTGGAGGCCGAGGTCGGCACGCCGCTGGTGGTGCGGCACGGCCGCGGGGTGCGGCTGACCGAGGCGGGCCGGGTGCTGGTCGAGCACGTCGAGGACGTCCTGGCCCGCATGGACGACGCGCGGGAGCGGATCGCGGCGATCGCGGGGCTGCGCGCCGGGCGGGTACGGGCCGCGGTGTTCCCGACGGCGGTCGCGGGGCTGCTGCCGGACGCGCTGGCGCGGCTGGCCGAGCGGGCGCCGGGGGTGGCGGTCACGCTGGTGGACGCCGAGCCACCGCAGGCCCTGTCGCTGCTGCGCGCGGGCGACGCCGACATCGCGGTGGTGTTCCGCTACGCGCACATGCCGCCCGACACCGACGCCCGGTTCCGGGAGGTCGTGCTGGCCGAGGACCCGCTGCGGCTGCTGGTGCCCGCCGGGCACCCGCTGGCCGCGGCGGCCCGGCCGCGGCTGGCGGACCTGGCCGGGCAGCGGTGGGCGTCGGGCTGCGCCCGGTGCCGCGACCATCTGCGGTGGGCGTGCGAGCGGGCCGGGTTCGTCCCCGACATCGCCTTCGCCACCGAGGACCACGTCGCGGTCCAGCGGCTGGTCGCGCGGGGCCTGGCCGTCACGACGCTGCCGGCGCTGGCGCTGGGCCTGCACACCGAGCCGGGCGTCGCCGTCCCCGACGTGCCCGCCGTCGGGAGCCGCAGCATCAGCGCGGTCGTCGCGGCGGGGCCGCGCCCGCCCGCGGTGGCGGCCCTGCTGGAGGAGCTCGCCGCCGTCGCCGCGCAGGTGTCTACGGCGCCGACAGGTGCCGGTGCAGGCCGGTGAGGCGGCCGGCGGCGGCGCGGACGGCCTCGGCCAGGCCGGGCAGCCGGTCGTCGCCGAACCGCACCGCCGGGCCCTGCAGCGCGACCGCCGCGAACACCCGGCCGCCGCCGTCGCGGACCGGCGCGGCCACCGCGCGGACCCCGACCAGGCGCTCCTCGTCGTTGAGCGCGTAGCCGCGGTCGCGGACGCGCCGCAGGTCGTCCTCCAGCCCGCCGAGGGTGGTGAGGGTCGCGGGGGTGTAGCGGTGGAACGGCTCGTCCATCGCGACCGGGTCGCCGCCGTAGGCCAGCAGCACCTTGCCCATCGCGCAGGTGTGGATCGGGTTGCGGTCGCCGGGCGGCTGGTCGTAGCGCAGCGGATGCGCCGACGGCAGGTGCAGCAGGATCGCGACCTCGTCGCCGGCGCGCACGCCGAGGCTGACCGACTCGCCGGTGCCGTCGCGCAGCGCGGTCAGCTCCGGCTGCAGCAGCGTGGCGCCCATCCGCTCCAGCGCGAGCCGCCCGAGGATCGCGGTGGTGGGGCCGAGGAAGTACCGCTCGGTCGCCGGGTCCTGCGCCAGCATCCCGGTGGCCTGCAGGGCGTGCACGATGCGGTGCGCGGTGCTGACCGACAGCCCGAGCCGGTGCGCGATCTCGGTGGGGGTCTGCCTGCCGGCGTCCTCGAAGGACCGCAGTACCGCCACCGACCGGTCCACGGTCTGCGTTCCCGGCCTGGGCCGGGGGCCCCCTTCCGTGCGCTCCCGCGTCCGCGCGCCGGGGACGGCGCCGATGTCGTCCGTCACGGCTCCCATCCTCCCACCGCGCCCACCCGCCGCCCGCCCGGGGGCGTGCGCAGGCGGGCGGACGCCCTCCCAGTCCCCGCTGCGCGAGACCCCCGGCCCACGATCCGCAGAACGCGAGGGGCCCCCGCCGCCGCCCCGGCGAGCGCAACCGCGGTGCGGCCGCGCGGCGGCCCGCCCGTGCGGGGTGCTCTAGCCCTGGCGCAGGCACACGCAGAACGGGTGCCCGGCCGGATCGGCCAGGACCCGCCAGCGGCCCTCGCCGGGCTGGAACCCCGGCCGGGTGCCGCCGAGTTCGGCGACACGGGCCTCGGCCTTGTCCAGGTCGTCGACGTACAGGTCGAGGTGGAACTGCTGGGGGCGGTCCCCTTCGGGCCACGTCGGCGCCCGGTGCCCGGCGACGCCCTGGAAGTAGACGTCCAGGCCGCCCGGCAGTCTGACGGCGGCGGCCTCGGCGGTGTCGTAGGTGACCTCGCCGCCGGTGAGCGCCGCGTAGAACGCCGCGAGGGCGGGCGGCTCCGGGCAGTCGATGGTGACGGCGGCGAGCTCCGCGATACCGGACATGTGCGACTCCTTCATTTCGGGAACGCATCCCACACTTCCAGGAGAAGCTGACACCTCCTGTCAGGTACCGCGCGCGGATACCGCCGAGGCGGGCGGGGCTGCCGGTTCTGGGGTGGGTTAGTCGTCGGCTGCGAGGCGGGCGGGGAAGCCGCCGGTGGCGATCGGGCCCCACCGGTCGATCGCGACGCGGATCAGTGATTTGCCCTGGCGGCGCATCGCCTCGCGGTACTCGTCCCAGTCGGGGTGCTCCCCGGCGATGCACCGGTAGTAGCCGACGAGCGCGTCGGCGGCGTCGGGCATGTCGATGACCTCGGCGGTCCCGTCGACCTGGACGTAGGGGCCGTTGAAGTCGTCCGACAGCACGCACAGCGACACGCGCGGGTCGCGGCGGGCGTTGCGGGCCTTGGCGCGTTCGGGGTAGGTGGCGACGACGATGCGGCCCCGGTCGTCGACGCCGCAGGTCACGGGCGACATCTGGGGGCGCCCGTCGGCGCGGGCGGTGGACAGCAGGGCGTGGTGGCGGGGCCGCAGGAAGTCCAGCAGTTCGGGGCGGCCGACGCGGTCGGCGGTGGCGATCGAAGGAGCCATGGTCCCCACCCTAGGGAACCGGGCGCCGATGATTTCGGCGTCGCCGCGCGGTCTGCACCGGGAGAGCTCGCGGGAGTCCGCGAGGGTCCAGGCGGAACAGGAGGACGGCGATGACCGACCGTGAGCCCGTGGAGGCCCGCAACCTCGACATCTACGGCAGCCCCGAGCTGGCGTGGGACGGCGTCCGGGACGCGCTGGTGGCGGCGCTGCCGAAGATGGAGACGGCGGCGTTCCTGGGGACCGTCCGCCCGGACGGGCGCCCGCACTCGGCGGGCATCGGCCCGCTGTGGCGGAACGGGGAGATCTTCTTCGTCAGCGGGCCGGGCACCCGCAAGTCCCGCAACCTGGCGGCGAACCCGGCGTGCACGCTGTCGGTCCGCACGCCGAGCGGCGACGTCGTCCTGGAGGGGACGGCCGAGCGCGTCACCGACCCGGACGTCCTGGAGCCGGTCGCCGCCGCCTACCGGGAGGGCGGCTGGCCCGCGCGGGTCGAGGGCGACGCCTTCACCGCGCCCTTCAGCGCGCAGAGCGCGGGCCCGCCGCCCTGGCACCTGTACCGGTTCGCCTTCCACGCGGTGGTGGCGCTGAGCACGGTCGAGCCCTACGGCGCGGCCCGGTGGCGCTTCGCGCCCTGAGCACCGGCCGCGGCCCGCCGGTCCCGCCGGGCGGTCAGCCGCTGAGCAGGGCGAACAGGCCGGCGCAGGTGAGCGCGACCATGACCGCGGCGACCGGGAGCTGCCCGCGCAGGGTCCGGCCGGGGCCGCGCAGGGCGAGGTCGTGCGCGGCGGCGGTGCCGGCGATGTGGCCGAGGACGATGGCGTTGACCTGGACCTGCGCGGTGAGCGTCGGCCCGGCCAGGCCGTAGTCGATCCGGTTGCCGGTGGAGCCGAGCAGGTCCGCGCCGGTCCCGAACGGGTCGCTGGCCAGGATGAACGTGGTCTGCCCCTCCAGGACGAAGAACGAGAAGTAGTGGGCGAGGGTGTAGCCGAGCGCGATCGGCAGGAGCGTCGCGGCGAACCGCCCGGGGAGCGCGGCCGGGTCCTGGCCGGTCAGCCGCGCGCTGAGCCGCAGCGCCGCGGTGTACAGGACGGTGACGGCGCCGATCGCGGCGGCGAGCCCGAGGGTCCCGGCGGCGACGCTCGCGGGGTCGACGCTGTCGCGCCAGTAGGTGGTGCGGGTGACGCCGTCGAACCCGGTGGAGCCGATGAGCACGCACGCGGCCGCGGTGAGGCCGGGTTCGGGCACGCCGGCCGCCAGGCCGGTGAGCGGGGTGCGCGCGACCAGTGTCCCGTCGCCGCGCCGCCCGAGGGGGCACAGCCGGGCCAGCAGGCTGGAGTAGGCCTCGAACCCGTCGCCGCGGGTGAACCAGCCGGCGCCGAACCACCAGGCCAGCGCCGTGTTCACGGCCGCGTAGGCGAGGATGAGCGTCCCGACGGCGCGCGGGTCGGACCGGCCGGGCGCGACCAGTTCCAGCCACACGAACCCGGTGAGCCAGGCCGCCGCCGGCCAGTACCCGAGCCGTCCGGGCAGGGTGCGGCGCCCCGCCGGGGAGGTGCGGGTGACGCGGCAGAGGGCGGCGTGCAGGGTCCGCAGGGGGTTGACGCGCCGCCACACCGGCCCGAGCAGGACACTGGCGGGGACGAGCCCGACCCAGAACGTCACGAACAGCGCCCACGGCGCGAGGTTGGCGTCCGCGCCGGGCGGCCCGGCGAACGCCACGGCGACGACGAACGCGGTCGCGGCCAGGGCGAGGGCGCGGCCGGTGAGGGTGAGTGCGGGCGCGTCCAGGACGCGGGCGAGCGCGGCGGGCAGGGGCCGTCCGGCGCCCAGGTGCAGGCGGGGCCGTCTCCACGCGGCCGTCAGCGCGGCGAACGAGGCGGCCACCGCGATGCCGCCGCCGGCGATGGCGGCGACGGCGTCCAGCGGCAGGTCGGTGCGGCCGCCGAGCCCGTGCGCCAGGACCTGCGCGCCGCCGCCGGCGGTGGTCATGGCGGTGGTCATGTCAGCCGACCTGCAGCTCGAGCACGCGGGCGCCGGAGTGGTGCAGCTCGGCCTCGAACACGCCCGGCGTCGCGGCGGTGAACCGCAGCGTCGCGGGACGCCCCGGGGTGATCGCCAGCTCGCGGTCGTAGCCGTGCAGGTGGAACTCGTCGGCGGTGTCGCCGGTGACGGTGATCTCGACGACGGCGCCGCGCGGGACCTTCACCCGCCGGTGCGCGGTGCGGACCTTCCCGCCGGACACGGTCACCGCGACCCGGACGACCTGCGCCCCGGACTCGGACGCGGACTCGGACGCTGAGGGGGACGGCGCGGCGGACGGCGCGGCCGGGCCCGGGGCGGCGGGCGGTCCGGCGGGCGGGGGCTCCCCGCAGCCCGCCGCCGTCAGCGTCACGGCGGCCGCGGCCGCCCCGGCGATGATCCGCGATCTCATGGCGTCCCTCTCGTCCCGGTGTCCCACACCACAGATTGTGACACTAGACAATGACACATTAGAAGATGACATACTCCACGACGTGGGGCGGTGTTCGCCCCGTTCTGTTCTGGTTCCTGCGGCAAGGAGGCACCGGTGGTGAAGCACCTCACGGGCACGGGCACGGGCGCCGCGGCGAGTGCCGTGGCGGAGGCCGTCCTGCGGCCGGCCGCGGGGGCGCCGGCCAGACCGGCGGGCGGCGCGGCCCTCGACCAGATCCTCATCGCCTCGACCGGCGCCGCCGCGCTGACGGCGGTGCTGCTGGTCCTCGGGTGGGGGCACCGCACCGGCCGCATCACCGCCCTGTCCCGGCTGGCGCGGCTGGCCGAGCGCGGCCCCGGCCGCGGCACGCCGGGATGGGCGGTGCTGCCGCTGATGGTCGCGATGGTGTCGCTGCTCGTCGCGCTCCTCGGCATGTACTGGGACATCTCCCTGCACATCTCGCACGGCCGCGACGAGGGCCCCCTCGCCAACGTCGCGCACTACCCGATCCTGGTCGGGCTGTTCGGCATCTTCACCGCCGGCGTGCTGGCCGTGGTGCTGCCCAAGGGCGAGCGGCCCGGCGCGGCGTCGGTGCGGATCACCCGGGACTGGTACGCGCCCGCCGGCGGCGTCCTGCTGGCCGGCGCCGGGTTCTACGCGCTGCTCGGCTTCCCCCTCGACGACGTCTGGCACCGCATCTTCGGGCAGGACGTGACGCTGTGGGGACCGACGCACCTGATGCTGATCGGCGGGGCCGGGCTGTCGCTGGTGGCGATGATGATCCTGGAGCGGGAGGGCCGCCGCGCCCGCCCGGACGCCGATCGGCCGCCCGGCTGGATCCGCTACGCGCGCCGCTGCATGCTCGGCGGCGGGCTGCTGATCGGCCTGTCGGTGTTCCAGGCCGAGTACGACTTCGGGGTGCCGCAGTTCCGGCTCGTCCACCAGCCGCTGCTGATCGCCCTCGCCGCGGGCTGCGCGCTGGTCGCGGTGCGGTTGTGGGCCGGGCGCGGCGCCGCGCTGGCGGCCGTCGCGTTCTACATGCTGGTGCGCGGCGGGGTGTCGATCGCGGTCGCCGGGGTGATCGGCGAGCTGTGGGCGGCGGTGCCGCTGTACGCCGCCGAGGCGGTCTGCGTGGAGATCGCGGCGCTGGCGCTGGCGCGGCGGCCGCTGGCGGCGGGCGCGGTGTCGGGGCTGCTGATCGGGACGGCCGGGTTCGGCGCCGAGTACTCCTACGGGCAGGCGGCGTTCCGGCTGCCGTGGACGCCCGACGTCCTCACCGAGGGCGTCTTGATGGCGGTGACCGGCGGCGTCGCGGGCGGGCTGTGCGGGGCACTGCTCGCCGAGGGCCTGGCGGGCCGGCTGCCGCGGCCGGCGGTGGCGCGCGGGGTCTTCGCGGGGGCGATCCTGGCGGTGTCGGCGGCGGTCGCCAACGGCCTGGTCGTCGACGTCCCGGCGGGCCGGACCGCGACGGTGACGCTCACCGACGTCCGCGGCGACGCCGCGCACCGCACCGCCGGCGCCCGCATCGCCTTCTCCCCCGCCGGCGCCGTCGACGGGCCGGCGTGGGTGACGGTGACCGGCTGGCAGGGCAAGGGCCTGCACGTCGACCGCCTGGTGAAGGAACGCGACGGCGTCTACCGGACGAGCGCGCCGATGCCGCTGCACGGCGACTGGAAGACGCTGATCCGCGTCCACGACGGGCGGACCCTCGCCGGCGTCCCGGTCTACCTGCCCGCCGACCCCGCGATCGGCGCCGGGGAGCTGCCCGCCCCGGCGGAGTTCACCCGCGACGTGCAGGGCGAGCGGTCGATCCTGCAGCGGGAGCTGAAGGACGACGTGCCGGGCTGGCTGTGGGCGGTGTGCTCGGCGGTGGTGCTGGCCTGCACGCTCGCGCTGGTGATCGCGCTCGGCTGGGGCGTCGCGCGGATCGCCCGCCGGCTGCCGGACGAGGCCGCCCCGTGACCGCCGGCGGGGTCCTGGCGACCCACCCGATCATCTCCGCGGTCCCGTTCTTCGTGCCGACGTTCGTCGTCGTCGCGGTGATCGCCGTGGTGATCTGGCGGGACCGCCGCCGCGGCGACGACGCCCCCGATGACGCCCCCGAAGAGGAGCGGGACGGGGCGCCGGACGGGGCGCCGGGCGGCCGGCCGCAGGAACCGGGATCGGGACCGGGATCGTAGACTCTGCCGTCATGAGCGACCGGCCCTCCCCCGTCCCGTACCTGTCGGAGCTGTTCTCCCTGCGGGGCCGCGTCGCGGTCGTGACCGGCGGCAGCTCCGGGATCGGCCGGGCTATCGCGTTGGCGCTGGCCCGGTCGGGCGCGTCCGTCGTGGTGGTCGCGCGGCGGGAGGCGGAGCTGGCCTCCACCGTGACCGAACTGGAAGGGCACGGGTGCCGGGCGGCGTCGGTCAGCGCCGATCTCGGGTCGCGGGACGCGGTCGCCAAGGCCGCCGACGAGGCCGCGGCGGCGTTCGGGGAGCCCGACATCGTGGTCAGCGCCGCGGCGGTCAACCTGCGCCCGCCGATGGACGACCTCGGCGCCGACGTGTGGGACACCACGATGGCGGTGAACCTGGACGCCCCGTTCCTGCTCGGGCAGCGGTTCGGCCCCGGGATGGCCGGGCGCGGCTTCGGCCGGCTGATCCACATCGCCTCGCAGCAGGCGTTCCGCGCGTCGGTGACCAGCGGCGCCTACGGGGTGTCCAAGGCGGGCCTGGTGGCGCTGGCCAGGTCGCAGGCCGAGGCGTGGTCGCCGCGCGGCGTCACCGCCAACACCCTCGTTCCGGGGTTCGTGATGACGCCGCTGAACGAGCGGCTGTCGTCGGACCCGGGGAGGGTCGAGGCGCTCGCCGCCCGCACCATGATCGGCCGCAACGGCCTGGCGGACGACTTCGCGGGCGCGGCGGTGTTCCTGGCGTCGGCGGCGTCGGCCTACGTCACCGGCCAGTCGATCTTCGTGGACGGCGGCTTCTCCGCCCACTGAGCCCACTGACGCCCCCGCCACCGACACTCCCGGTACGCCCCCCGCTAGTCCCAGAGGCCGGTCGCCGCGACGGCGGCGGCCGGGCCGGCGGCGTGGACGATCCCGCCGGCGGGCCGCCCGTCCTGGTCGTGGACGCGCCATCCGCCGACCTGCACGACGGGGATCCGCCCGCCGCGCATGGCCAGCGCGATCTCCGACAGCGTCCCCCAGGACCCGCCGACGGCGATGAGCGCGTCGGCGGCGTTGACCAGGACGTTGTTGCGGGCCTGCCCGAGCCCGGTGGAGACCGCGACGGTGAGGTCGGGCCCGGCGGCGGCGCGGTCGGCGGCGGGCAGCACCCCGACCGTGGTGCCGCCGGCGGAGCGGGCCCCGGCCGCCGCGGCGGCCATCACGCCGCCGAGCCCCCCGCACAGCACGACGGCGCCGCGCCCGGCGAGCAGCCGCCCGGTCTCGTAGGCCAGGTCCCATTCCCGCTCGGTGCACTCGCCGGGCCCGCACACCGCCACCTGGACGGCCACGGCGCCCCTACCCGGCGCCGTGCCGGGCCGCGATCTCGTCGATCCTGGCGGCGAGGTCGAAGTCCTTGGCGGTGATGCCGCCGGCGCTGTGGGTGGACAGCGTGAACGTCAGCGTCCGCCATCGGATGTCGATGTCGGGATGGTGGTCGGCGTCCTCGGCGGCGCGGGCGACGTCGGTGACGACGTCGATCCCGGCCATGAACGAGGGCGCCTTCACCTGCCTGCGGATCGCGTCGCCGTCGCGGTCCCAGGCGGGCAGCCCGCCCAGGCGTGCGGTGACGGCGTCGTCGTCGAGCGTGCCGGCCATCTGCTCACTCCCCTGCCGATCGGCGCTGGTGTCGTCGTTCCCATGTCCTTCCCACTCCATCACGCCGGTCACCCGGTGCCGAGGTCGTACAGGACGGCACCGCCGACGGTGGTGGCGGTGTAGTTCGCGGTGACCCATGTGCTGATCCTCTGGGCGGCGTCGCTGCCGCTCTGCGCGCGCATCGCCATGCCGCCGCCGCGTCCCGCCCCGATGAAGTAGTGGATCCTCCCTTGGCGGACGAGGCTCTGGAACCCGGCGAGGGTCGGCGCGGGGTCGGTGCCGTTGAACCCGCCGACGGCCATGACCGGCTCGCCGGCGGCGAGCTGGTACCCGGCGGCGGTGTTGGACCCGACGGCCGCCGCGACCCAGGTGTAGGAGCCGGCGTCCTGCCGCAGCGCGGCGGTGACGGCCGCGCCGGGGGCGGCGGCGTCCAGCAGCCCGCCGGGCCCGCCGCCCGGCCCGCCGGGCCCCGCGCCCCGGCGCCCGGGGCCGCCGCCCTGCCCGAACCTCTGCCCGGGTCCCTGGCCCCGGGGCGGCGGGGCGGCGGCCGGCCCCCGGTTCCAGCCGCCCTGCCCGTCCTGCCCGCCGCGTCCGGGGCGTCCGCCCGGCCCGGACCCGCCCGGCACGGCGGGCCCGGCGGTGACGATGGCGCCGGTGTGCGGCGTCCGGACGGTCTCGGCCGCGTACGCGGCGGGCCCCGCGAGCCCGGACAGGACCGCCAGCGCGGCGACCCCGGCCAGGGCGCGGCCGGGCAGCAGCCGCCCGGCCGCCAGCCCGGCCGCCGCGGCCAGCCCGGCGGCGGCGACCGCGGGCGCGAGCCACGGATGCCAGTCCGGTGACCGCCCCAGCAGCACGTACGCCCACAGCGCGGTGACGGCGACGGCCGCCGACAGGACCGCGGCGGCCCCGGCGGTGCGGCGGCGCTCCCACAGCAGCGCGGCGCCCGTGCCGGTGAGCGCGGCGATCGCGGGGGCCAGCGCGACGGTGTAGTACTCGTGGAAGATCCCCTGCATGAGGCTGAAGATCGCGGCGGTGAGCAGCAGCCACCCGCCCCACACCGCAAGCGCGGCGCGGGCGGGGTCGGTGCGGGGCGCGCGGCGCGTCGCCCACAGCCCGGCGGCGAGGAGGATCAGCGCGGCGGGCAGCAGCCAGGAGATCTGGCCGCCGATGACGGGCCCGAACATGCGGGCCCAGCCGGCGTCCTGGTCGAGGTTGCCGAGGCCGCCGGTCTCCTCGCCGTTCAGGCGTCCGATCCCGTTGTAGCCGAGCGCCAGTTCCAGGACCGAATCATGCTGCGACCCGCCGATGTAGGGCCGGGAGGAGGCGGGCACGAGCGCGACCGCGGCGACCCACCATCCGGCCGACACCAGCAGCGCTCCCCCGGCCGCCGCCAGCTGCCACAGGCGCCGCCGGACCGGCGTGGGCGCGGCGGCCAGGTAGACCAGCGCGAACACCGGGACGACCAGGAAGGCCTGCAGCATCTTGGCCAGGAACCCGGTGCCGGCGCACGCGGCGGCGAACAGCAGCCAGCGGGTGCTCGCCGTCTCCTGCGCCCGGATCGTCCCGTACGCGGCGAGGGTCAGCAGCAGCACCAGCAGCGCGTCGGGGTTGTTGAACCGGAACATCAGCGCGGCGACGGGTGTCAGCGCGAGCGCGGCCCCGGCCAGCAGCGCCGCCCACGCGGGGAACCGGCGCCGGACCGCGGCGTGCAGGGCGCCGACGGTCGCGACGCCCAGCAGCGCCTGCGGGGCCAGGATGCTCCAGGCGTTGACGCCGAAGACGCGGGCGGTCAGCGCCATCGGCCACAGCGCGGCCGGGGTCTTGTCGACGGTGATGGCGTTCGCGGCGTCGGAGGAGCCGAAGAAGAACGCCTTCCAGCTGGTGGCGCCGGCCTGGACGGCGGCGGAGTAGAACGCGTTGGCCCAGCCGGACGCGCCCAGCCCCCACAGGTACAGGACGGCGGTCGCGGCGAGCAGGGCCGCCAGCGCCGGCCGGGCCCACGCCGGGTCGGCGGCGGGGCCGCGCAGGAGCCGGCGCGGGAGCCGGCGCGGGAGGCCGCCCCATCCGCGCGGCGTGCGGGATGCGGGCGGGGCGGCCTGGGTCGTGGAGGTCATCTGGATCTCCCGTGGTCGGTCGGAGTCAGCCCAGCCGGTACAGCCGGGTGCCGCTGCCGGAGGTCGTGCTGCCGGTGGACGCGCCGTACTCGCTCGGGTCGACGAGGGTGCCGTGCTGCTGGACCCAGGCGGTGACGGCGGAGTCCGCGCCACGGCCGGGCCCCATTCCGCCGCCGAGCAGGATGTAGCGGAGTCTTCCCTCCCGCACGTACCGCTGGAGTTTGGCGGTGGTCATGGCGGGGTCGCTGCCGGTGAAGCCGCCCATGGCGATGACGGGCCGCCCGGTCCGCAGGATGATCGAGGACGCCTCCTGGGCGCTGGACACGGCGACGAGCCAGGTGGCGCCGCCCTGGTCGCGCTCCAGGTAGGAGATCATCCGCGTATCGACGCGCCCGCCGGGCCCGCCGCCGCCGAACCCGCCGGATGCGCCGGGTCCCGTGCGCGGCCCGCGCCCGTCCCGGCCGCCGCCGTTCTGGCCGCCGCCGGTCTCCCATGGAGGCTGCTTCCCGCTCCGCCCGCCTTGCCCGTCCGGCCCGTCCGGCCCGTTCTGGCCGTCCGGTCCGCCGGGCATGGCGCCGGGACGTCCGCCCGGCATCCCGGGCGGCGTGCCGGAGGGGCCGCCGCGTCCGCCCGGCATGCCGAAGCCGTTGCCGGTGGCGGGCCCGGCGAGCGGGTTGGTGCCGTTGGTGGCGGTGGAGGCGGCCGAGACCGCGTAGGCGCCCGGCCCGGCCAGGGCCGCGACGGCGGCGAGCGCGAGCCCGGCGACGGCGGCGCGGGTCCGGATGCGGGTTCCGGCGCGCGGGATCAGGCGTCCGGTCAGGAGCGCGGCGGCGGCGAGGGCGGTGGTGGCGGCGACGAGCCACCGCAGCCACGGATGCCAGTCCGGGGTGCGGCCCAGCAGGACGAACGCCCAGGCCCCGGTGGCGGCGATCCCGGCGGGCAGGACCCACGCCCACGCCGCCGACCGGCGGTGGGCGGCGAGCAGCAGGACGGTTCCGGCGCCGGTGAGCGCGGCGATGGCGGGCGCCATGGCCGTGGAGTAGTAGGGGTGGAAGGTGCCCTGCGCGAAGCTGAAGACGGCGTAGTGGACGGCGAGCCATCCGCCCCAAAGGATCAGCGCGGCGCGGGCGGTGTCGGTGCGGGGGCGGCGCCGCAGCAGGACGAGCCCGGCGGCGAGGGCGAGGACGGCGAACGGGAGCAGCCAGGAGATCTGCCCGCCGAGGATGTCGTTGAGCAGCCGTCCGGCGCCGGCCTGGCCGCCGAATCCGCCGCCTCCCCCGCGCCCGCCGGGACCGCCGCCGTTCTGGCCGAGGACGCGGCCGACGCCGTTGTAGCCGATGACCAGGTCCCAGGCGGTGCCGTCGGTGCTGCCGCCGATGTAGGGGCGGGAGCGGGCGGGGACGAGGTCGACGGCCAGCACCCACCACAGCGACGACACGGCGAGGACGGCGCCGGCGGCCAGCAGGTGCAGCAGCCGCCGCACGATCCCGGGCCGCGCCGCGATCAGGTAGGCCAGCGCGAACGCGGGGACGACGAGGAACGCCTGCAGCATCTTGGTGTTGAAGCCGCAGCCGACCAGGAACGCCGCGAGCAGCAGGGGCCGCACCCGCCCGGTGGCGACGGCGCGCTGGCACGCCCAGGCGGCGGCGACCATCAGCAGGACCAGCAGGGTGTCGGGGTTGTTGTCGCGGTTGATCGCGACGGTGATCGGGGTGAGCGCCAGGACGGCGGCGGCGATGACCGCGGCGGCGTGCCCGAACGCCCGCCGCACCGTCGTGTAGAGGACCGCGACGGCGGCGACGCCCTCGATGACCTGCGGGAGCAGCAGGCTCCAGGTCCCGAACCCGAGGATCCGGGCGGACAGGCCCATGACCCACAGCGCCATGGGCGGCTTGTCGACGGTGATGTAGGAGCCGGCGTCCAGGGCGCCGAAGAAGAACGCCTTCCAGCTCTGGGTGCCGCTCTTGACGGCGGCGGAGTAATAGGAGTTGGCGTATCCGGCCTCCGACAGCCCCCACCCGTACAGCCCTGCGGCGAGGATCAGGATGGCCCACAGCGCGGGACGGGCCCAGCGGGGATCGTCGCCGCCGCCGAGGAACAGCCGCCGGACGCGCCCGGCGGCGGGGGCGCGGCGCCTGCCGGCGGGTGCGGTGAGAGTCGAGGTCATGACGCCGTCCCTCCGGCGCCGTCCCCGGACGCGGGCACCCGCGCCGCCTGCCGCCCGCCGGTCTGCCCGTCGGCCGGTCCGTCGAGCTGCCCGGTGTGCCGGCCGGTCTGCTGGCCGGTCTGCTGGCCGGTCTGCTGGGCGCCGTGGTGTGCGCCGAGGCGGCGGGGGTGGAAGATCCAGGCGCGCATCAGCAGGAACCGGGCCAGGGTGGCGGCGGCGTTGGCGGCGGCGAGCGCGGCGATCTCCACGGTGCGGGACGCGCCGGGCGCGGCGGCGTGCAGCAGCGCCAGGCCGCCGGTGGACAGGGCCAGGCCGAGCAGGAACGCGGCGCCGCCTTCGAGCTGGTGGCGCAGGGCCCGGCGGGTGCCGGTGACGCCGAAGGTGAAGCGGCGGTTGGCGGCGGTGTTGCCGATGGTGGTGATGGTCAGCGACACCGCGTTCGCCCACAGCGGCCCCATGACCAGGCGCAGCAGCACGAACAGGGCGAGCTGCGCGAGGGTGCTGACGGCGCCGATGGCGGCGAACGCGGGCAGTTGCCGCCGCATCCCCGCGGGCAGGTCGGGCGCCTGGGCGAGGGCATGGGCGGGCGCGGCCCGGCCGACGGGGGCGCGGAACGCGCCGGTGAGCATGCGGCGGCCGACGCGGGCCATGCCGCGCAGGTCGTCGCGGGCGGTGCGCAGCACGTCGACGCGGGAGTCGGGGTCGTCGACCCAGTCGACGGGGACCTCGTGGATGCGCAGCCCGTTGCGTTCGGCGAGCAGCAGCAGTTCGGTGTCGAAGAACCACGCCTCGTCCTCGACCTGCGGCAGCAGCGCCTGGACGATCTCGGTGCGGGCGGCCTTGAACCCGCACTGGGCGTCGGTGAAGCGGGCGGCGAGGGCGGTGCGCAGCAGCAGGTTGTAGCAGCGGGAGACGACTTCGCGGCGGGGCCCGCGGACGACGGCGGACCCGCGGGTGAGGCGGGACCCGATGGCCAGGTCGCTGTGCCCGGAGATGATCGGGGCGACCAGCGGCAGGAACGCGTCCAGGTCGGTGGACAGGTCGGCGTCCATGTAGGCGACGACGTCGGCGTCGCTGCCGCTCCACACGTGCCGCAGCGCCCGCCCGCGTCCCTTCTCCTCCAGCCGGACGGCCCGCACGTGCGGGAGCCGGGCCGCCAGTTCCCCGGCGATCGGCCAGGTGGCGTCGGTGCTGGCGTTGTCGGCGACGGTGACGCGGAACGGGTAGGGGAACGTCGCGGCCAGGTAGGCGTGCAGCCGCTCGACGCTGGCGGCCAGGACGCGTTCCTCGTTGTGGACGGGGACGACCACCTCGACCAGCCGGCCCCGTCCCCCGTGGTCGCGGGGCGAAGGCGGCGGCGCGGCGGGCGTGCCCCGTTCGGTGATGAGGTGACTCATGGGACCGAGGCTGGGCGGCGGCCGTGGGAGGCCGGTGAGGCGCCGCTTAACACGGCATGAGAATCAGTCGCGGGGGCCGGGGGTGCCGGGGAGGCGGACGCGGGCGAGGGTGCCGCCGCCGGGGGCGGGCTCCAGCGCGACGTGCCCGCCGGACTCGGCGACGACGCGGGCGACGATGGACAGCCCGAGCCCGGAGCCGGGCAGGCTCCGCGCGGACGGGGACCGCCAGAACCGCTCGAACACGTGCGGGAGGTCCTCGCCGGGGATGCCGGGGCCGTGGTCGCGGACGGTGAGCTCACCGCCGGTGAGCCGGACGGTGACGGTGCCGCCGGGCGGGCTGAACTTCACGGCGTTGTCGAGGAGGTTGACGACGGCGCGTTCCAGCGAGGCGGGGTCGCCGAGCACGTACCAGGGGCCGATCCCGGCGCCCGCGCCTGCCCCCGTGCCCGCGTCGGTGCCGCCTCCGCCGTCGTCGGTGCCGGTGCCGTCGGTGCCGGTGCGGGTGTCGATGGTGAGGCCGGGGCCGCGCAGCCGGGCGCGTTCCACGGCGCGGGCGACGACGTCGTGCAGCGCGACGGTCTCGGGGACGGGCCGGGTCTCGTCGGGCCGGGCCAGTTCCAGCAGGTCCCCGACGAGGCTGGACAGCTCCAGCATCTGCGCCTTGACGCTGGTGAGCAGGTTGTGGCGGGCGGCGGCCGGCAGGTCGCGGCCGGTGGCCTCGGCGCGCAGCAGCAGGTCGATGTTGGTGCGCAGGCTGGTCAGGGGGGTGCGCAGTTCGTGCCCGGCGTCGGCGATGAGCTGCCGCTGCCGTTCGCGGGCGGCGGCCAGCGCGCCGGTCATCGCGTTGAAGGAGCGGCTGAGCCGGGCGATCTCGTCGGTGCCCTCCTCGGGGATGCGGGTGGCGAGGTCCTCGGTGCGGGCGATGTGCTCGACGGCGCCGGTCAGCTCGTCCACCGGCCGCAGCGACGCCCGCGCGATCGCCAGGCCGGCGGCGGCCGACACCAGGACGCCGAGGGCGGTGACGGCGGTGAGCAGCAGCGCCAGGTTGTCCAGGGGCCCTTCGACCTCGTCCAGGGAGATGGCGTAGGACACCGCGGCGGTGGTGCCGTCCTGCGCGCGGAAGGGGCGGGTGAGGACGCGGACGTGGTCGGCGGCGCCGGAGGCGGTGACGCCGGTCCCGTCGTGGTAGACGTGGCCGCGTTCGCCGCGGGCGACCTCGGTGTCGGCGGCGGTGACCTCCAGCGCGCCGGCGCCGGGCAGGGTGCAGCGCCGCCCGTCGGCGGTGACGACCTGCGTCATCTCGTACGGGCCGGGCGGCGGGTTGACGCTGCCGGCGGGGTCCTGCGCGCAGCGGGCGAGGGCGTCCTCGATCCGCAGGGCGCTCCCCCGGAACGGCCGGTCGTGGCCGGGGCCGGCGCCGGGCGGGCCGCCGGAGGTGACGGCCAGCCGCCGGTCGAGTTCCCGGTACAGCTGGTTGCGGGTGAGCAGCCACCCGGCGGTGGCGCACGCGGCGACGGCGAGCGCGACGGCGGCGGCGGTCAGCAGCGCCATCCGGGCGCGCAGCGTGAGCCGCCGCGTCACCGGGGGGCGGGTCGCGGGGGCGCGGGTCGCCGCCCGGCCGTTCATGGGGACGCCGCGGTGCGCAGCACGTACCCGACGCCGCGGACGGTGTGCACGAGCCGCGGCAGCCCGCCCGCCTCGGTCTTGCGCCGCAGGTACATCACGTACACGTCCAGGGAGTTGGAGGCGGGTTCGAAGTCGAACCCCCACACGGTCTCCAGGATCTGCTCGCGGGTGAGGACCTGGCGGGGGTGGGTGAGGAACATCTCCAGCAGCATGTACTCGGTGCGGGTCAGCTCGACGGGTGCCCCGGCGCGGGCGACCTCGCGGGTGAGGGTGTCCATGCGCAGGTCGTCGAAGGCGAGCACGCCGCCGTCCCCGGGCGCGCCGGCGGCGGCGTTCATGGCGGCGCGGCGCAGCAGGGCGCGGACGCGGGCCAGGAGCTCGTCCAGCTCGAACGGCTTGGCGAGGTAGTCGTCGGCGCCGGCGTCCAGGCCGGTGACGCGGTCGCCGACCATGTCGCGGGCGGTGAGCATCAGCACGGGCATGGTGGCGCCGAGGGCGCGCAGCCGCCGGCAGGTGGTCAGGCCGTCCATCCGCGGCATGAGGACGTCGAGCACGACCAGGTCGGGGGGCTCGCGTTCGACCCGCTGGAGGGCCAGGACGCCGTCGGCGGCGCCGGCGACCCGGTATCCCTCGAACTCCAGGCTGCTGGTCAGCGATTCGCGGACGGCGGGTTCGTCGTCGACGACCAGTATCCGCGCGGGTTCCGCTCCCCGGGTGCCGGGCTCCATGCACTCACCGTAAACAGCGCCGGTGGGAGGCCCGTGCACCGGCCGGGGTTTCTCATGGTTCTCTCAGGATCTTCTGAGGGCCGGTTCACGGCCCGGGCGGGGTCTGCGCGGCGCTGCGGCGCGTGGCCCGCGCCCACGCGTCGCCGCCGCCCCGCCCCGCACCGGGCCCGCTTCCGGTTGCGCCGTCGGGCTCCTGGTCGGGTGCGGGCGTCTCGACGGTGACCTCCACCGTGGCCTCGACCCCGGCGGCGGCTGTTTCGGCGGCGGCGCGCGCCCACGGGTCCCCGTCCGGCGCGCCGGTCTCGACGACCGTCGCCTTGACCGTCGTCTTGACGGGGGCGGGGCGGGTCGCGGTGGTCCAGGTGGTCTTGGCGACGTCCACGACGACGTCGCGGGACACCTCCAGGATCATGCCGCGCAGCCGCTCCTTCATGGCGAGTTTGAGGGCGTCGCGCAGCAGTTCGCGCAGGACGGCCTCCATCGCGGCGGTGAGGGTGCGGGACGCGGCGCGCACGGCCAGGTCGCGGGCGGTGCGGGCGAACGCGCTGCCCGCCGCGGCGGCGACCAGGTCCCCGGCGGTGCGGGCGGCCTCCGATCCGGCGGCGCGGGAGGCGAGCCCGGCCAGCGGCGCCAGCTCGGCGGCCAGCCCGCTGTCGCGGGCGGTGCCGCGGGCGGTGTCGCGCAGCAGGGCGGCGGTGTCGCGGGCGGCCTGCTCGGCGGTCTCGCGGACGACGCGGGCGACGACGTCGCGCCCGGCGGTCATGGCGGCGTCGACGGCGGCGTCGGCGACGGTGTCGATCGCGGCGTCCACCACCATCCGGGTGGCGGCCTGCACGACCGGCGCGGCCGCGGTGCGCCCGGCGACGTCGAGCGCGGTGGCGGTGGCGGCGCGGGCGAGGGGGCTGTCGGCGGCCAGGCGGCGCGCGGCGGCGGCCATGGGGTGCCGGGCGGCCTGCCCGGCCAGCTGCTCGGCGAGGGTCATGGCGGCGGTGGCGGCCTCGAACGCGCCCGCGGTCGCGGGGTTGGCGGCCGCGGCGGCGCGGGCCTCGGTCACGGCCCGTTCGGCGGCGGCGCGCGCGGTGCGGACGGCGGCGTCCCGGGCGGCCCGCTCGATGGCCTTCATGGCGGGGGTGCCCGCGACCTGCTCCAGGATGCGGTCGGCGGCGAGCGCGGCGGCGTCCCGGGCGGCGTCGCGGACCGGTTCCCCGGCGTGCGCGGCCAGCCGCGCGGCGGACGCGGCGGCCGGGGCCAGCCCGTCCCAGATCTCCTCCAGCCGCTCGGCGGCGTCCCGGTCGGCCCGCCGGGCCCGCTCGGCGAGCCCGGGGTCGCGCCGTCCGGCGGCGTCCGAGCCGGGCTCGTTCCGGTCGCTGTCGTGCTGGTCCTTGTCGTCCACGGCCACGCCCCTCATCGCGATCCGCCCCCCAAATCACCATAACTGCCGCCGGCGGGTGGTGGGGGTGGCGGGGTCACCGGCCGCGGCGCCGGTAGGTGCGCACCGACAGCGGGACGAACACCGCGAGCAGCAGCAGGGACCAGCCGAGGGTGGCGGCGACGGGGTGGGCGACGGGCCAGGCCGGGTCCGCGCCGGCGGCGGCGCCGGGGTTGCCGAACAGGTCGCGGCAGGCGGCGGTGAGGGCGCTGACGGGGTTCCAGTCGGCGATCACCTGCAGGACCTTGGGCATGCCGTCGGTGGGGACGAAGGAGTTGGACAGCATCGTGACCGGGAACACCAGCGGGAGGAGCTGGTCGGCGGTCTGCTCGTTCTTGACCACGAGGCCGAGGTAGCAGCCGGCCCAGCTCAGCGCGTACCGCATGAGGGCCAGCAGCGCGAACGCCTCGACGGTGGGCCAGAGGCCGTTGTGGGCGCGCCAGCCGACGATCAGCCCGGCGGCGGCCATGATGACCATGCCGAGGACGCCGTTGAGGATCTCGGCGCCGGTGTGCCCGAAGGGGACTGCGGAGCGGGCCATCGGCATGGAGCGGAACCGGTCCATGACTCCGCGGGAGGCGTCGGTGGCGACCCGCATGGTGACGGCCATGGTGGCGGTGAAGGTGACCATGGCGAACAGGCCGGGCATGAGGTATTCGCGGTAGTTGCCGCCGCCGGGGACGGAGATGGCGCTGCCGAACACGTAGCCGAACAGCACGACCATGACGGCGGGGAAGATGAGCGCGGCGACGAGTTCGCCGGGTTCCTGCCGGATCCGCGACAGTTCGCGGCCGATGAGGACCAGGCCGTCGGCGAGCGTCCAGCGCAGCCGCCCGGCGCGGGTGGCGGGTGCGGGCGGCGCGGCGGGCGCGGTGAGGGCGGTCATCGGACGGTCTCCTTCTCCCGGGCGGCGCCGGCATCGGTGTCGGTGTCGTGGGCGGCGGCGGTGCCGGTGCCGGTGAGGCGCAGGAACACCTCGTCGAGGGTGGGGCGGCGCAGGCCGGCGTCGGCGGCGGCGACGCCGGCGCGGTCGAGTTCGCGGACGACGTCGGCGAGCCGGACGGACCCGGCGGGCAGCGCGACCGAGAGCCGGTGGCCGTCCAGGGCGGGGTGGGCGCCGGTCAGGCCGTGCAGGACGCCGGCGGCGGCTCCGGCGTCGGCGGGGTCGTCCAGGACGACGTCGAGGCGGTCGCCGATCGAGGCCTTGAGCCGGTCGGGGGTGCCGGTGGCGATGACGCGGCCGTGGTCGATGACCGCGATGTCGTCGGCGAGGTGGTCGGCCTCGTCCAGGTACTGGGTGGTGAGCAGGACGGTGGTGCCCTCGGCGACCAGGCCGCGGACGGCGTCCCAGATCTCGCCGCGGCTGCGGGGGTCCAGGCCGGTGGTGGGCTCGTCCAGGAACAGCACCTGGGGGCGCAGGATCAGGCTGGTGATCAGGTCGAGGCGGCGGCGCATCCCGCCGGAGTAGCCGGCGACCTGCCGGTCGGCGGCGTCGGCCAGCCCGAACCGCTCCAGCAGCTCGTCGGCGCGGCGGCGGGCCTCGCGGCGGGGCAGGTGGTAGAGGCGGCCGAACATGCGCAGGTTGCCGCGCCCGGTGAGCTTCTCGTCGACGGCGGCGTGCTGGCCGGCCAGGCCGATGCGGGCGCGGACCAGGTCGGGCTGCCGGGCGATGTCGTGCCCGGCGATGCGGGCGTGCCCGGAGTCGGCGTCGGCGAGCGTCGCCAGGATCCGCACGGCGGTGGTCTTGCCGGCGCCGTTGGGGCCGAGGACTCCGCAGACGGTCCCGGCGGGGACGGCGAGGTCGAGGCCGTCCAGGGCCTGGGTGGTGCCGTAGCGCTTGCGCAGCGCCTCGGCCACCACGATCGGTTCGTCGGTCACGACGCCTCCTCTGGGTACGGTGTACGCATCCCACGGTAGACAACTGGGTACGTCGTACGCAACTAGGATGCTGGAAAGGTCGGCGAACAGGAGGTCCGGTGGCACAGGGCGGGGAGCGGGCGAGCATCTGGTCGGTGCCCGAGCGGCAGGGCCGCGGGCCGCGGCCCGCCTACAGCCGCGCCCAGATCACCGAGGCCGCGGTCCGCATCGCCGACGCCGAGGGACTCGACGCCGCCTCGATGCGCCGCATCGCCGCCGACCTCGGCACCGGCGCGATGTCGCTGTACCGCTACGTCCCCTCCCGCGACGACCTGATCGAGCTGATGATCGACCACGTCCTGCTGGAGGCCGCCATCCCCGACCGGCCGAGCGGCGACTGGCGCGCCGACCTGACGGTGGTCGCCGAGAACACCCGGCGGGTGTGGCGGGCGCACCCGTGGCTGGCGGGCCTGCAGCGCCCCCGCGCCACGTTCGGCCCCAACCGGCTGCGGCTGCTGGAGTTCGGGTTCGGCGCCCTGGACGTCGGGATCCCGATCGACGAGGTCTTCGTCCTGCTGGACATGCTGAACGGCTACGTCGAGCGCGTGGTGCGCGGCGAGATCGAGTGGTCGCGGGAGACGCGGCAGAGCGGGATGACGCCCGAACGCTGGATGCTGCAGAACGCCGCCTACGTCCACGAACTGCTCGGCACGGGCCGCTACCCGATGTTCGAGCGGATCGTCATGGACGCCCGCCTCCCGCACATGACCCAGGAGGAGCAGTTCCGCTACGGGCTGGACCGCGTCCTGGACTGCATCGGCCGCGCACTGCCCGCCTCCGCCGCCCCCCCGGGCACCTGACCGGCCGCGCACAGCGCTCGCAGGCCGGGTCGGGGCCGTCCCGTCGGTCAGGCGGGTGGGAAGTCGCGGCGCTTGAGCTTGGCCATGCGGCCGTCGGGGCCGTGCCAGACGATGCCCTCGTAGGCGCGGGCGCGCAGCCAGGCGGCCAGGCCGTCGTGGTCGAGGGGGACCGCGCCGAGGTCGTCGGCGCCGTGCGGAACCAGCAGGTGCCGGTCGGCGCCCTCCGGATTCCCGTTGATCTTCGGGCCGATGAGCTCGTAGGTGCCGGGCGCGTGCGCGTCCGCGCCGATGGCGGGCCGCAGGTGCCGCCAGAACGCCGACTGCTCGGCCGGCTCCCACCCGATCGTCCTGCCGGTGGCCGGGTCGGTGGACAGGGCGGTGAACCCGGGCGGGGCGTCGCGGCCGGCCCGGACCTCGCGGCGGGCGAGCCACCGCTCCCCGTCGAAGCGGACGCAGGTGCCGTCGTACTTGCGGGTGGCGCGGCCCTCGCCGGCGAACACCCACGCGCAGCCCGGGTCGGGTTCGCGGGTCACGTAGCGGGGGTCGCCGTCCCAGTCGCGGACGAACACGGTGGGGATCTTGCGCATGGCGTCCTCCCGGGTGCGAGCGGCGGGGTCCCGTCCCCAGGGTGACGCGGGGACGGGACCGGTGGCGCCGGCGGGTGCGATCCCGGGCCGGCGCCGGGGGCGGCTGCGCCCGCCGTGATCAGGGTCCCCCGGCCCCGCGGTGCACCGCAACGGGTTTTCCCCGCGACCGGGGCGGCGCCCGCTACCCGCCCGGCTCCTCGCGCGGCAGGACGCCCGCCAGGTACGCCGCGACGGTGGCCCGCAGCCGCTCGGGGGACGGGTCCGCGCCGGCGCCGGCGACCGCGTCGAACATCAGGCCCTCGGCGAGCGCGACCAGGCCCTGCGCGTGCGCGGCGGGATCGGCGGAACCGGCGGCGGCCAGCAGCGCGCGGGCCGCGTCCCGGAACCGGCGCCCGGCGGCGTCGTACACCGCGCGCAGCTCCGGCCGCCGGGTCGCCTCCAGCGCCAGCTCGTAGCGGGCCAGGGTGTGGGCGCGGCCGGCGGTCAGCTGCAGGTGCAGCACGCCGGCCAGCCGCCCGGCCAGCGCGTCGCGGGACAGGCCGGGCGGGGCGCCGGCGCCGGTGCCGGTGAAGCGGCCCTCCTCCAACTCGGTGAGGCGCGCCAGGGCCAGCTCCAGCAGCGCCGCGCGGGTGCGGGCGAGGTTGGACGCCGACCCGGGCGGCAGGCCGGCGGCCGCGTCGACGGCGCGGTGGGTCAGGCCCCGCATGCCGCGGTCGGCCAGCAGGGCGAGGGCGGTGTCGGCGACGAGCCGGGCGCGCGGTGAGCTCACCCCCGGATCCTACCCCGCCGCACTACAGGCGTAGTATCGACACTACGTCCGTAGTCAACGAAGGGTGGCAGCATGCCGCACGCGATCGTCATCGGCGCGGGCATCGGCGGCCTCACCGCCGCCGCGGCCCTGCACGGCCGCGGCTGGACCGTGGACCTGCACGAACGCGCCCCATCCCGGGAACCCGCCGGCTCCGGCCTGGCCCTCGGCCCCAACGCCCTGCGCGCCCTGGACACCCTCGGCGCCGGCGACGCCGTCCGCGCCCTCGCCGCCATGACCGGAACCGGCGGCATCCGCCGCCCCGACGGCACCTGGCTCAGCCGCACCTCCGCCGAGGCCGCGCAGGCCCGCTACGGCGACCCCACCGTCGCCGTCCACCGCGCCGACCTCGTCGAGGTCCTCGCCTCCCGGCTCCCCGGCGGCACCGTCCACCTCGGCTCCACCGCCACCGACGCGCACCCCGACGGCACCCTCACCACCACCGACGCCCGCGGCCGCCGGACCGCCCACCGCGCCGACCTGGTCGTCGCCGCCGACGGCATCCGCTCCGCCGTCCGCACCGCGCTGTTCCCCGGCCACCCGCCCGTCCGCTACACCGGCACGACCGCCTGGCGCGGCCTCGTCACCGCCCCCTTCCCCGACGCCGCGCCCGGCGAGGCATGGGGACGCGGCCAGATCTTCGGCACGGTCCCCCTCGCCGGCGGCCGCACCTACTTCTACGCCACCGCCCGCGCCCCCGAAGGCGCCCGCGCCGCCGATGAGCGCGCCGAACTGCGGCACCTGTTCGGCGGCTGGCACCACCCCGTCCCCGCCCTGCTGGACGCCGTGTCCCCCGCCGCGCTCCTCCGCAACGACGTCTACGACCTCCCCCGGCCCCTGCCCGCCCTCCACCGGGGCAGGATCGCGCTGCTCGGCGACGCCGCCCACCCCATGACCCCCAACCTCGGCCAGGGCGCCTGCCAGGCCATCGAGGACGCCGTCGTCCTCGCCCACACCGCCTCCGCCGCCCACACCGGCACCGGCACCGGCCGGGACGGCGGCCTGGCCGCCTACACCGCCGCGCGGCTGCCCCGCACCACCGCGGTGATGCGCCGCTCCCACCAGGTCGCGCGGCTGACCGCCCTGTCGGGCCGCGTCCCCGTCGCCGCCCGCGACACCGCGCTACGGCTCGCCGGGCTCCTCGGCCCCACCGCCGTCCTCCGCCAGGCCGACATGCTGTTCCGCTGGCACCCGCCCACCTGACCACCGCGACCACGGGCACCCCGGCCGCGACACCGGCCGCACCAGACCGGGGACGCCGCCGGGCCCGCACGCCCCCGGCCGGCCCGGCGCGCCGTAGGCTCGCCGGTGTGACGGGACGCGATCCGGAGTACCTGGCGTTCCTGCGCCGCCGCCTCGCCCGGCCCGACAGCGGCGGCGGGACGGTCCAGGACGCGCGCCGCGAGCACGCCGCCGACCTCGCCCGGTCCCCGCGCCCGCCCATCGACACCGTCCGCGACCTGCATGTGGACGGTCCGGCCGGACCGCTGCCCGCCCGGCTGTACCGGCCCGCGTGGGACGGCCCCGCACCGGTCCTGGTCTACTTCCACGGCGGCGGATGGGTGCTCGGCAACGTCGACTCCTACGACCCCGTCGTGCGGGCCCTCGCCGCCGCCAGCGGCGTCGCGTGGCTGTCGGTCGGGTACCGGCGCCCGCCCGAGGACCCCTTCCCCGCCGCGCTGGACGACGCCGTCGCCGCCGTCCGCTGGACCGTCGCCAACGCCGCCCGCCTGGGCGCCGACCCCGCCCGGGTCGGCGTGGCCGGCGACAGCGCCGGCGGGCAGATCGCCGCCGCGGCCGCCGGGATCCTGCGCGCCGCCGGCCCCGACCGGCCCGTCCTGCAGGTGCTGCTGTACCCGGCCCTGGACCTGCGCGAGGTCCCGCCGCCGCCACCCGACCCCGACGGCCTGCCGCTCCCCCGCTCAGGCGTCGACCGCGCCCTGCGCGCCTACCTGCGCGGCACCGACCGCACCCGCCCCGACGTCTCCCCGCTGCTGGACCCCGACCCCGCCGGGCTGCCGCCCGCGGTCATCGCGACCGCCGAGCACGACCGGCTGCGGCCCCAGGCCGAACACCACGCCGCCCGGCTCCGCGCCGCCGGCGTCCCCGTCACCCACCTCACCGGGACCGGCCTGGACCACGGCTTCCTCGGCTGGGGCGCCTTCGCCCGCCGCCCCGCCGACGCCGTCGCCGAGATCGGCGCCGCCGTCCACCGCGCCCTCACCGGCACCCCGCACGGCCCCGGCCCCGCTCGGCCCCGACCTTAAAGCCGCTTGCCCGGACCGTTTAACGCCCTTGGCACCGGAAATCACAGGTCAAAGGCAGATTTGCCGGAACCCGCCGGCGACCGAGGGGGCCACCGCCTTGCACACGACACACGAAATGGGGAGGGTCCGGACCGCGGAGTCCGGGCTGGAGGAGTGGGCGTGCCCCTCCTGCGGCCGCCGCATCCTGCTGCGGTGGCCACCCCACTACGTCAAGCACGTCCTGGACCACGGCGACGAGAAGGCCTGCCACATCGCCCGCATCGCCGACGACGCTCCCGCCGACGACCCCGACGACACCGGTGAGACCGGTGAGACCGGTGAGACCGGTGGCACCGGTCCGGGCGAACTCGGCGAGACCCCCGTCGCCGCACCCGCCGGCGGCAGGACGGCGAGCAAGGGCGAACACTGCCGCGGCACCCGCCGCTGGCTCCGCGAAACCGGTGCCGCCGCCCTCCACGCACCCGCCCGCGGACTCAACCCCGCCGAACCCGTCTGAACCCACCCGAACTGACCCTGAACCGACCCGGCAGCCGGGGCCCGCTCAGGCGCGCGCCAGCTCGGCGCGCAGCAGATCCAAACCCATCGGACCCAGATCCAGCGCCCGCCGGTGGAACTCCTTCAGATCGAACGCCGCCCCGGCACGCCGCCGCGCCGCCTCCCGCGCCTCCAGCCACACCCGCTCCCCCAGCTTGTAGGCGATCGCCTGCCCCGGACGCCCCAGATACCGGTCGATCTCAAACGCCACCGCCGCATCGGTGTCAGACCCCTGGTGCGACCGCAGGAACTCCAGCCCCAGCTCCGGCGTCCACCGCTCCCCCTCGTGAAACCCCGACCCCGCCGGGATCGGCAGCTCCAGATGCAACCCGATGTCCAAGACCACCCGCGCCGCCCGGAACCGCTGCCCGCCCGCCAGCATCCCCAGCCGGTACGCCGGATCCCGGTAGTGCCCCAACTCCTCCATCAACCGCTCCGCGTACAGGCCCCACCCCTCGCAGTGCCCCGGATGCAGCTCGCTCGACAACCGCTGGAACCGGTTCAACCGCGGATTCAGCGCCGTCACCCCCAACTGCAGATGATGGCCCGGCACCCCCTCGTGGAACATCGTCGTCGGCACCGTCCACGTCACGATCTCCGCCGACGGGTCCTCCACCGTCCACCACACCGTCCCCGGACGCGACAGGTCCTCCGCCGGCGCCACATAGTAGATCCCCGACTCCACCGGCGGAATCCGGCACTCGATCCGCCGCAACGCCTCCGGAGGGTGGAAATGCGCCCCGTCCAGATCCGCGATCGCCCGGTCCGCCAGCTCCTGGATCCACCCCCGGAACGCGTCCGCGCCCACCACCCGGTACGCCGGATCGGCGTCCAGCGCCGCCAGCACCGCCGGCAGCGGCTCACCCGGCGCGATCTCCGCCGCCGCCACCGCCAGCTCCGCCTCGATCCGCGCCAGCTCCTCCCACCCCCACGCGTACGTCTCCGCCAGATCCAGCTCCGTCCCCAGGAAATCGCGCACCCCCAGCCGGTACCGGTCGGCGCCCAGTGCGTCCCGCTCCGGCGCCCGCGCCGCCAGCGTCCCGGTCAGGAACGCCGCGAACTCCGCCAGCGCCGCCGACGCCGCCCGCACCGCCCCCGCCAGCGCCGCACCCAGCGGCCCCTCCCCGTACCGGGCCGCCAACCCCGCCAGGAACACCGGGAACTCCGCGCACTCCCGCGCGTTGCGGACGACCTGCCGCCGCGCCGCGACCCGCCCCCGCCCGCACGCCCGCTCCAGCGACACCCGCAGCCCCGCCAGCGCACCCGGCAGCGCCCCCGCCCGCCCCAGCACCGCCGCCCAGTCGGTCTCGGGCCCCCGATCCAGCAGCTCGACCGCCATCCGCAGCCGCTGCACCGGCCCGTCGAGGGTGTCCAGGAACCCCTCCCGCACCCCCGCCTCGTCCAGCGCCACCTCCACCTCGAGCCGCTCGCGCAGCACCGCCGCCGCGACCCGCTCCGCGTCCCCGCCCGCCACCGGCACCCGGCCCAGCTCCGCCAGCGTCCGCCGCGCCAGCTCCGCCCGCGCCGCCGCCCCCTCCGGGCCGTAGTCGGTCAACCGCGCGTCCTGCCCCGCGATCCCCATCAGCGCCGCCCGGCACGGATCCAGCGCCGCGAACTCGTCCGCGTACCGGCCGGCAAGGTCATCCAGTGCGGTCATCGCCCCAGGCTACGACCCGCACCCGCAAAAGTGATCATGGGAATGTGCCAAAACACCCGCCCTCACAGCGGCGCACCGTCATCGCCACCGGTCCCCGACGGGGACGGCGACGGCCCCGGAGACGACGGACCGGGAGACGTCGGCGCCAGCGACGGGGAAGGAGACGGCGACGACGGCACCGACGGCCGCGACGGCTGCGGGAACGACGGCGCCGGCTCCGGCGGCGGAGGCGGCGGCTCCTTCACCACCGGCTGGCACGCGAACAGCACCGCCATCAGCAGCGCGAGCACCAGCAGCACCGCCACCAGACCCACCGTCGCCGCCACCAGATTCCGCTCCGGCGGACGCTCCCCCACCGGCTCCGCACCCGGCACCGGCGCCTCCGGACGCGCCGGACCCTCCAGCGCCGGCTCCCCCGACCCCAGCCAGTACGGCTGGAACTGCGGCCCCCGCCGCCGCCCGCCCCACCAGGGACGCCCCGACCCCTGGAACACCACCGGCTCCAGGAACCGCTCCGCCCCCACCCGGTCCGCCTCGTACAACGTCGCCACCCACGGCGCCGGACCATCCGGCTGCGCCGCCACCACCGGCGCCGCACCCGCCGGCGCCCCCACCGCCCCCCGCCCCGGCACCGCCCCCGCCGCCGGCACCGCCGCGTTGATCGCCGCACGGAACCGGCCCCGCGCCGCCGCGTCCCCCGCCGCACCCCGGTTCAGCACCGCCACACTCGCGCGCCGCCCCTCACCGTCCACCCCCAGGAACACGATCCCGGCGGCGGACTCCGACAAACGCGCCGACAAACGGAACGGCCCCAGCTGAAGGGGGTCACCCGGCGGCAACGGCCTCGACATGGCCGCAACACTAACAACCCCGCCCCGCCCCGACCGGCCCGATCACCCCGCCGAACCGATCACCACCCGCGCGCACGTATCCCGAACGAACGGGTACAAGTGATCGCGTAGGGTCGTAGCGCACCCCGCCCGGCACACCGCCGGCACACCGCCGGCAGGCCCCCGGGCGGCCGGGACACCGGGGAAACCAGGGACCGCAAGGACACCAGGCACAGCGAGGGGACGCCCACCATGACCATCGCCGCCACCGACGCCGACGAGGCCGCGGCACTCCTGCAGAACACCCTCGCCGAGGTCAAGAAGGTCATCGTCGGCCAGGACCACATGGTCGAACGCATGATCGTCGCGCTCCTCGCCCGCGGCCACTGCCTCATCGAAGGCGTCCCCGGCGTCGCCAAGACCCTCGCCGTCTCCACCCTCGCCGAAGTCGTCGGCGGCACCTTCGCCCGCCTCCAGTTCACCCCCGACCTCGTCCCCTCCGACATCGTCGGCACCCGCATCTACCACCCCTCCACCGAGCAGTTCGACGTCGAACTCGGCCCCGTCTTCGTCAACTTCGTCCTCGCCGACGAGATCAACCGCGCCCCCGCCAAAGTCCAGTCCGCCCTCCTGGAGGTCATGGCCGAACGCCAGGTCTCCCTCGGCGGCAACACCTACCCCCTGCCCCGGCCCTTCATCGTCCTCGCCACCCAGAACCCCATCGAGTCCGAAGGCGTCTACCCCCTCCCCGAAGCCCAGCGCGACCGCTTCCTCATGAAGATCGACGTCCACCACCCCGCCGCCCACGAGGAACTCCAGATCCTCCAGCGGATGAGCGTCGACCCGCCCGAGGCCGCCCGCATCCTCGACACCGGCCGCCTCGCCGGCCTCCAGCGCGCCGCCCAAGAGGTCTCCGTCCACGAACTCATCGCCGACTACATCGTCCGGCTCGTCATGGCCACCCGCGAACCCGACCAGTACCGCCTCCCCGACCTGCGCGGCGTCATCGAGATCGGCGCCAGCCCCCGCGCCACCCTCGGCCTGGCCTCCGCCGCCCGCGCCCTCGCCCTGCTGTCGGGACGCGACTACGTCCTGCCCGACGACGTCCGCGCCGTCGCCCGCGACGTCATGTCCCACCGCCTCGTCCTCACCTTCGACTCCCTCGCCGACGGCATCGACCCCGGCGACGTCATCGGCCAGATCCTCGCCGCCGTCCCCCCGCCCCGCGTGGTCTGGAACCACGGAGCGGCGGCGGTGACGACCGCATGACCGGGCGCACGGGCACCGGACGCACCCCGGGCCGGCGCCGGCACAGCGGCAAGCTCGCCCACCTCGCCCCCGAGCGCACCCTGCGGCGGCTGGAACTCCAGGTCACCCGCCGCCTCGACGGCCTGCTCAACGGCGAGCACCTCGGCCTCATCCCCGGCCCCGGCACCGAACTCGCCGAAGCCCGCCTCTACCAGCCCGGCGAGGACGACGTCCGGCACATGGACTGGGCCGTCACCGCCCGCACCACCA
This sequence comes from Spirillospora sp. NPDC047418, assembly GCF_040643275.1. Taxonomy (NCBI): domain Bacteria; kingdom Bacillati; phylum Actinomycetota; class Actinomycetes; order Streptosporangiales; family Thermomonosporaceae; genus Spirillospora; species Spirillospora sp. NPDC047418. The sequence goes on along the minus strand of NZ_JBEYTW010000034.1, from coordinate 36,315 downwards.
CCCCCCACGTCCGCGACCTCATCGCCGACCACGAACTCGAGGCCTGGGCCCTGGTCGACCTCACCCCCAGCATGGACTTCGGCACCCAGACCATGATCAAACGGGACCTCGCCGTCGCCGCCCTCGCCGCCGTCGGGTTCCTCACCGTCCGCCTCGGCGACCGCGCCGGCGCCTACCTCCTGCACGCCGACGGCATGCGCCGCTGGCCCGCCCGCACCGGCAAGGCCGCCATGTACGCCCTCCTCCAGGCCGTCCTGGACGCCCAGTCCGTGCACGACGGCGCGCACCGCGCCGACACCGCCCGCACCGCCGCCGCCCCCCGCGACCTCGCCGCCGCCATCACCTCCCTGGACCGCGGCCAGACCCGCCGCGGCCTCCGCGTGGTCATCTCCGACTTCCTCGCCCCCGACGGCGCCGACCCCGCCGCGGCCGCCGGCGAGGGCCCGCACGGCCGGCCCGACTGGGAACGCCCGCTGCGCCGCCTCGCCGCCCGCCACCAGGTCCTCGCCATCGAGATCATCGACCCCCGCGAACTCGACCTCCCCGACGTCGGACTCGTCGAGATGGCCGACCCCGAGACCGGAACCGTCCACGAGATCGTGCTCAACCGCCGCGTCCGCCAACGGTACGCCGCCGCGGCCGCCGCCCAGCGCGAGCGCACCCGGGCCGCCCTGCGCCGCTGCGGCGCCCACCACCTGGTCCTGCGCACCGACCGCGACTGGATCGCCGACGTCGCACGCTTCGCCCTCCGCCAGCGCCGCGCCGCAGGCCGGCCCGTCAGCACCGCGGGAGTGCGCCCATGACCTTCCTGTCACCCGAACGACTCTGGCTGCTCGGCCTCCTGCCGCTGCTGGCCGCCGTGTACCTGCTCATGCAGCTGCGCCGGCAGCGGTACGCCGTCCGCTTCACCAACCTGGCCCTGCTGTCGCAGGTCGCGCCCCGGCGGCCCGGCTGGCGCCGGCACGTCGCCGCCGTGCTGTTCCTCGCCATGATCACGCTGATGATGGTCGGGTTCGCGCGGCCCGCGACCTCCGTCAAGGTGCCCCGCGACCGCGCCACCATCATGGTCGCCGTGGACGTGTCGCTGTCCATGATGGCCAGGGACGTCTCGCCCAGCCGGTTCGACGCCGCCAAGGCCGCCGCCAAGAAGTTCATCGGCGACCTGCCCGGACGCTTCAACGTCGGCGTCGTCGCGTTCGCCGGCAACGCCAACCTCGTCGCCGCGCCGTCCGCCGACCGGGAGGCCGCCATCGCCTCCCTCGACCAGCTCGTCCTGGCCAAGCGCACCGCCATCGGCGAGGCCGTGTTCACCTCGCTGCAGGCCGTCCGGTCCTTCGACGCCGACGCCCGGCAGGACCCGCCGCCCGCCCACATCGTGCTGCTGTCGGACGGCGACAACACCACCGGCCGCTCGGTCCAGGAGGCCATCGACGCCAGCCGCGTCGCCCACATCCCGGTCTCCACCATCGCGTTCGGCACCCCGTACGGCACCGTCGACATCGAGGGCGAGACCACCAGCGTCTCGGTCAACAAGGAGACGCTGAAGACCCTCGCCGACAGCACCGAGGGCAAGGCCTACGAGGCCGCCGACGCCGGGCAGCTCGACGACGTCTACGACAACATCGGCACCTCCCTCGGCTTCAAGACCGAGCACCGCGACGTCGCCGCCCGCTACATCGGGATCGCGCTGCTGTTCGCGTTCGCCGCCGGCGGCGTCTCCCTCGCCTGGTTCTCCCGCCTGCCCTGACGCGGGGGCCGTCCAGGCGCGCGCCCCGGCCGGTCTTTGCGCCGCGCGCGCACTGATAGCGTCGGCGGACGTGGGGGATCACTACTTCGCCGAGCGGCCCGGGGCCGCGAGCCGGCGCCGCACCGTCGACCTCGTCCTGCCGGACCTGCACCTGCGGCTCGACACCGACAGCGGCGTGTTCTCCCCCGACCGCGTCGACCCCGGCACCCGCGTCCTGCTGGAGACGGTCCCGCCGCCCCCGCAGGACGGCGACCTCCTCGACCTGGGCTGCGGGTACGGGCCCATCGCCCTCACCCTCGCAAAGCGTTCGCCTTCGGCGAGAGTTTGGGGCGTTGACGTTAATCGGCGTGCGCTGGAGATCGCCGAGGGCAACGCCAAAGCCGCGGGCCTTGACAATGTAAGGTTCAACCTGGCGGACGAGATCGACCCCGCGCTGCGGTTCACCGCGATCTGGTCGAACCCCCCGATCCGCATCGGCAAGGCCGCCCTGCACGACCTCCTCCTCGGCTGGCTCCCCCGCCTCTCCCCCGGCGCCCTCGCCCACCTCGTCGTCCAGAAGCACCTCGGCTCCGACTCCCTCCAGCGGTGGCTCACCGGCCAGGGCTTCCCCACCGAGCGGATCGCCTCCCGGTCCGCCTACCGCGTCCTGCGCGTCTCGCCCCGCACGGAAGGCCCCGCCCGATGAGCACCCGCGACCCCAAGAGCACGCCGGACCCCGCGCCCGGCCGCCGGCAGCTGCGCGGCACCGACGTCAAGCGCCTCAACCGCGACTGGCGCCGCCGCACCGACGCCCGCCTCGGCCTGCTCGTCGAATCGGTCACCCAGCCGTTCAACATGGGCTCGATCATCCGCAGCGCCGCCGTGTTCGGCGTCGAGCACCTCTGGCTCGCCGGCAACGCCACGCCCCCCACCCACCGCGGCGTCGCCAAGACCGCCCTCGGCACCGAGCGCCTCGTCCCCTGGGAGCACGCCGGAACCCCCGCCGAGGCCGCCGCCGCCGTCCGCAAGGAGGGCCTGCGCCTGGTGGCCGTCGAACTCACCGCCGACGCCGTCCCCCTCCACGACGCGCCCCTGGACGGCGACGTCTGCCTCGCCGTCGGCGGCGAGGACCACGGCTGCTCCCCCGCGCTGCTCGCCGCCGCCGACGCCGTCGCCTACATCCCCCAGATCGGGCGCGTCGGCTCCCTCAACGTCGCCGTCGCCACCGCCATCGCCCTCGCCGAGGCCCGCCGCCGCGAATGGAGCGGCTAGCGGCCCCGGCCTCCCGGCGGCTGCACCCCGGCACCCACCCGAAATGGGTGCCACCCCCCATGGCCGTCCACGCCCCCTTGCCGCATGGTGGAAGTTCGCCGTGTCCTTTCCCCGGCGACCCCCGACATCCATCTGCAAGGGAGCCCATGGCGATGACGGTCAACAGCACGGTCAACGGTGCGCCCGGCGGCGCGACGGCCTCGCAGGCCCGCGAGCTGCTCGAACAAGAGCGCCGGACCCACATCGCGGAACTGGAGCTCCTGGCCGGCGAGAGCGCCCCCGACGAGGCCGTCATGGCCCGCCGCAGCACCCTGCAGGGCAACCTGGAGGAGATCGACGCCGCCTTCGCCCGCCTCGACGACGGCACCTACGGCAAGTGCGAGGACTGCGGCAAGCCCGTCCCCGAAGGCCGCCTGGAGATCATCCCGTACGCCCGCCGCTGCGTGAAGTGCCAGCAGCGACGACGGTGACCACCGCCACGGCGCCGCTGGACGGCCCGCGCGCCGCACTCGACCTCGGCAGCAGCCGCATCCGCGCGAGCGTGCCCGCACTGGACGTGATCGTCGACCGCCCGTCCACGGTCGGCGGCCCCGTCCCGGTCACCACCGGCCCGCCCGCCGCCGGGCGCCGCCGCGCCCGCGCGGTCCCGGCCCGCCCCATCGAGCACGGCATGGTCGCCGACGCCGGGGCCTGCACCCGGCTGACCCGGCTGACGCTCCTGGAGGCCGACCCCGGCCTGCGGCTCCGGCACGTCCTGCTCGCCGTGCCCGCCGCCGCCAGCGGCATCCAGCTCGGCCGCGCGGCCGGCGCCGTCCGCGCGGCCGCCGGCTGCCCGGTGCGGACCATGGAGGCGCCGCTCGCCGCCGCCATCGGCGCCGGCATCGCCATCGGCGACCCGCGGCCCCGGCTCATCCTCGACATCGGCGCCGGCATCGTCGAGATGGCCGTCGTCATGCGCGGCCGGGTCCACTCCGCGCGGTCCGTCCAGTACGTCCCCGACCGGCAGGCCGGCCACCACGCGCCCCGGCTGCCCGAGCACGTCCGCGACCGGCTCGCCGCCGACGTCCAGCACCTGCTGGCCGACCTGCCCGCCCCGCTGCGCCGCGCCGCCCGCGACGGCGGCCTCCTGCTCACCGGCGGCGGCGCCCGGCTGCCGTCCCTGCCGGGCCGCCTCACCGCCGAGATGAGCCTCACCATCAGCATCGCGCGCGACCCGGCCCGCGCCACCATCCGCGGCCTCGCCCACGCCTGCCGCTCCCCCGACGCCTGGCGCCTCACCCGCGCCTGACCGGCACGCACCAACCGACACGGCCGACGGGTGCGCTACAATGCGTCCCGTGCTGTTCCTCATCTACGGGTAGAACGCCCCGCCGCCGCGGACCGCGGCGGCGGCCTTCGGCGTCCCCGTAAACCGCCCCTCCGCGGGCTCTCCCTGAGGAACACCCCCGTGACACCGTCGTACGCGGCCGTCCTGCGCGCGCCGCACGCCTTCCGCACCTTCTCCCTCGCGCTGCTCGGACGCCTGTCCTACGGGACGGTCTTCCTGTCCCTGACGCTGGCGTTCACCGCCGCCACCGGCTCCTACGCCCGCGCCGGCGGGCTCCTGGCGCTGCTCGGCCTCACCGTCTCGGTCCTGTCGCCGCTGCGCGCCGGGTTCATCGACCGGCACGGCCCGCGCCGCGCCCTGCCGCCGATGGCCGCCGCCTACTGCCTCGCCCTCGCCGCGCTGGCCGTCCTCACCTGGCGTCCGGGCGCCCCGTTCCCGCTGCTGGCCGCGCTCACCGCGGCGGCCGGCATCGCCATGCCGCCGCTGGGCGTGGTCATGCGGACGCTGTGGAACGTCCTGGTGCCGGACGGACCGCTGCTGCGGCGCGCCTACAGCCTCGACACCGTCTGCGAGGAGCTGGTCTTCGTCATCGGCCCGCTCCTGGCGGGGCTGCTGGCCGCGGTCGCCTCGCCGTCCCTCGGGATCGCGCTCAGCGCCGTCCTCGTCGCCGCTGGGACCGCCGGCCTGATCGCCTCCCCCGCGGTGGCGCCGCGGCCGCCGGCGCGCACGCGCGGACCCCGCGTGCGCGCGATCCAGCTCGCCCCGTCCGCCGCCGCGGCGGCCACCGGCGTGGTGCTCGGCTCGGCCGGACTGCTGGCCGTCGCGTTCACCCGGCACCACCAGCAGCCCGCCGCGGTCGCCTGGGTCGAGGCCGCGCTCGCGGTCGGCAGCACCCTCGGCGGCCTCGCCTACGGCGCGCTGAGCCGCTCGGCGCCGGGACGCGCCCGGCTGGCCGCCCTGCTGTGCCCGCTCGGGGCGGCCCTGGCCGCGGCGGGCCTCGCACCGTCCGTCCTCGCGCTGAGCGCGGCGGCGTGCGCGGCCGGGCTGTTCATCGGCCCGACGCTGGCCACCGCCTACCTGATCGCCGACGCGACCGCCCCGCCCGCCGCCCGCACCCGCGCCGCGGCCTGGGTCAACACCGCGCTGAACCTCGGCGCCGCCGGCGGTACGGCCGCGACCGGCGTCCTCCTGGACACGCTGCCGCTGCCGCTCTGCTACGCCCTCGTCGCGGCCCCCGCCATCGTCGCCGCAGCGGCACTGCGGCTTTTGCCGGAACGGCAACGCGATTCTCCGGAACGCCAACTTCCGGCCCATCATCGGGGCATGGACGAGACCATGAGCAACGAAGAGTTCTGGGAAGCCCGCTACGCCGAGCACGACCACATCTGGAGCGGCGCCCCCAACGCCGTCCTGGTCAAGGAGGTCACCGGCCTGGCACCGGGCACCGCCCTGGACCTCGGCTGCGGCGAGGGCGCCGACGCCATCTGGCTCGCGCGGCGGGGCTGGCGCGTCACCGGCACCGACATCTCCCGGACCGCCCTCGAGCGCGCAGCGCGCCACGCGGCGGAGGCGGGCGTCGCCGACCGCGTCGGCTGGCAGCGGCACGACCTCGCCGCGTCCTTCCCCGAAGGGGCCTACGACCTGGTCACCGCCATGTTCCTGCACTCGCTCGACCCGGCCATGCCGCGCGAGGCCATCCTGCGGGACGCCGCCGCGGCCGTCGCCCCCGGCGGCGTCCTGCTCATCGCCGGGCACGCCGGCCCGCCGCCCTGGGACCCGGACGCCCACCCCGGTCTGCACCTGCCCACCGCCGACGAGGTCCTGGCGTCCCTCGGCCTCCCGGACGGCTCCTGGGAGGTGCTGCTCAGCGCCGAGAACGAACGCCTCCAGACCGCCCCCGACGGGACCACGATGACCCGCACCGACAACGCCCTCAAGATCCGGCGCCGGCCGGCCTGAACCGCGGTCAGGGACGCGGCGCCTGCTCCATCAGCGCGGTGAACTCCGCCAGGGAGATCTTGCCGTCCCCGTTGGCGTCGGCGGCCACGACCACCTCCACCGCCCGGGTGGCGGTGATGTCCTGGCCGAGCTTGCTCATCAGGTTCTTCAGCTCGGCCGTCGAGATGTAGCCGTCGCCGTCGACGTCCACCAGCTCGAACGTCGCCCTGTAGTCGTCTGCGCCAGCCATGGCTGCTCCTCCGTTGATCGACTGCGGGGCGACGGTAGCATCACGCCGCGGCCCTTTACACAGTAAGGTCAGGGTCGGCCGCCCGGTCCGCCATAATCGGACGGGTGCGCCGATCGCATGAGTTCCTCGACCATCCGGGCCCGATCCCCTTCGCCCACCGCGGCGGAGCGGGGCGCCCGGAGAACTCCATGGCCGCGTTCCAGCACGCCACCGGCCTCGGCTACCGCTACCTGGAGACCGACGCCCACGCCACCGCCGACGGCGTCGTCGTCGCCTTCCACGACCGCACCCTCGGCCGCGTCACCGACCGCACCGGCACCCTCTCCCGGCTCCCCTACGCCGAGGTCGCCAAGGCCCGCATCGACGGCACCGAACCCATCCCCCGCCTGGAGGACGTCCTCGGCTCCTTCCCTGACGCCCGCGTCAACATCGACCTGAAGGACGCCCACGTCATCGGCCCGCTCGCCACGACGCTGCACCGCACCAACGCCTGGAACCGGGTCTGCATCACGTCCTTCTCCACCCGCCGCCTGGCCCAGATGCGCGCCCGCCTCCCCCTGTTCACCGATCGCGACGTGTGCATGGCGCTCGGCCCCCGCGGCGTGATGGCGCTGCGCGCCCGGTCCTACGGCGGCCCCGCGGCCAAGCTCGTCCGGCTGGCCGCCACCGGCGTCGCCTGCGCCCAGGTCCCCTACGGCCTCGGCCCCGTCCCCTTCGTCACCGAGGCGTTCATCGACCACGCCCACCGCCTCGGCCTGCAGGTCCACGCCTGGACGGTCAACGATCCCGCCGCGATGAAGCGCCTCCTGGACATCGGCATCGACGGCATCATGACCGACGAGCTCCCGACCCTCCGCCGCATCATGACCTCCCGCGGCCTCTGGACCGCCTGACGAGGGATCAGGCGGCGGCGCGCAAGCCGGACAAGGCCGCGAGCCAGGCGGTGAACTGGCCGAGCGCGGCCGTCTGGTGCTCGGCAGGGGTGAAGTCGTGGTGGAGGCTGACGTGTGCCGGCCAGGACGACGGCGATCCCGAGCACCCGGTGGGAGGCGAACCGGCCGACCAGGTGCGCCGCGTCGCCGGCCCGCAGCGCCGCGTAGACGTGCGGGCTGCCGTCGGCCTCGCGGTGCGCGAGCATCCCCCGCTCGCCGTCCACCAGCGGCCGGACCCGGGACCACGCGCCGTCCGCGCCGACGGGCAGGCCCGTGCGCGCCGGTAATCGAACGCCCACTCGATTTCTATGATGACCAGTCCATCGATCTCACATTCGACTACAGTATGGATTGCATCCACCACTGTCAGCCATCATGTGCAGCTCGAAGGGAACGACCGTGCGAGCATTCGATCCGCACTCCTCGCCAAACGATCTCGCGTTGCCCGAGGAGATCAAGCGCGGCAACACGCTGATCCACACCCTGTACCGCTTCTTCAACGGGCAGGGCAGGCTCCTGTACGTCGGGATCACGGCTGGCGATCCGAACATCCGCTGGAGTCGTCACCAACGCATGTCGCCGTGGTGGGACGACGTGAGCTTCGTCCACGTCGAGCATCTGCACGATCGGGAAGAGGCGCGAGTGGCCGAACTCGCGGCCATACGGATGGAAAGTCCGCTCCACAACGTCGCGGACCGCCCCGGCTGGAACCCCTCAGGGGAGGCCCGCAAGCTCGCCCGCCGAAGACTGGAGGAACTCGCCGGAGAAAGCCTCGGACCTTGTGTGACCGCCACCGAGGTGCGAATGCGGTTGAAGGAGTTCGTCAACGAGGTCTGCTACGGCGGCCCACCTGTGACCATCACCCGCCATAACAAGCCGGTGGCGGCGATCGTCAGTCCCGAGGATTGGGAGTTGCTCCTGGAGATCCGGCGCCGGCGCGCGTCGGGGATCAGCGGTTGAAGCCGGGCGGGCGGTATTCGGCGGCGATGCGCAAGGGCGGGGACTGCTGCGGGCGTTCGGCGGGACGGGGCGGCGGGCTCGGGGGGACCGCGCCGCCGGCCTGGAGGTCGAGGCGCTGGGCGCGGATCGCCTCCAGCAGTTCCAGGTCCTCCGGGCTGACCAGGGCGGCCATCACCTTGCCGCGCCGCGTGAGCTTGACGGGCTCGCCCGTGTAGGCGACCCGGTTCACCAGATCCGCGAACTGGGCTCGTGCTTCGGTCACCGGAACATCCACGTCATTCATCGTATAGCGAAACACCCGATCTCCCCCTGGCCCGGCCTCCCGGGCGGTAATACGCTCTCATGTACAGAGCGTACGTAACGTACGGGTGATCGAGGAGGGTGCCGTGAGCAGCGGACCGAGGCAAGACGGCGAGCGACTGGCCGAGACGTTCGCGGGGAGGTCGCGGGCGGCTGTGGCGGAGGTGCCGCGGATCGCGGACGCGCAGTTGTTCGATCGGCTGCTCGCGCAGCGGATCGTGTTCCTCGGGAGCGAGATCGACGACGCGCTCGCCAACCGGGTGAACGCGCAGCTGCTGCTGCTCGCGGCCGAGGACGCGCGGCGCGACATCACGATCTACCTCAACTCGCCCGGCGGGGTCGTGGACGCCGGCATGGCGATCTACGACATGATGCAGTTCGTCCCGAACGACATATCCACGGTCGCGATGGGCATGGCGGCCTCCATGGGACAGACGCTGCTGTGCGCGGGGACGCCGGGCAAGCGGTACGCGCTGCGGCACGCGCGGGTGATGATGCACCAGCCGCACGGCGGGATCGGCGGCACCGCGTCCGACATCAAGATCCAGGCGGAGCAGTCGCTCTACCTCAAGCGGACCCTGGCCGAGCGCACCGCGTTCCACACCGGGCAGCCGCTGGAGCAGATCGAGGCCGACAGCGACCGCGACGCGTGGTTCACCGCCGAGGAGGCCCGCGACTACGGCTTCGTCGACCACGTCATCGACAGCACCGACCGGGTGGGCACATGACACGTGCGGAACGGCGGTACCTCGTCCCCGAGTACGAGGAGCAGACGAGCTACGGCCGCAAGGACACCAACCCCTACAACAGGCTCTTCGAGGACCGCATCGTGTTCCTCGGCGCGCCGGTGGACGACACCAGCGCCAACGACGTCACCGCGCAGCTGCTGGCGCTGGAGGGGATGGACCCCGACCGGCCCATCGCGCTCTACATCAACTCGCCGGGCGGGTCGCTGACGGCGATGCTGGCGATCTGCGACACGATGCGCTACGTCCGGCCCGAGGTCGAGACGACGTGCGTCGGGCAGGCCGGGTCGGCGGCGGCGGTGCTGCTGGCGGCGGGCTCGCCGGGACGGCGGCAGGCGCTGCGCGGCGCGCGGATCCTGCTGCACGAGCCGGAGATCGAGGTGTCCCGCGGCTACGCCACCGACCTGGACATCCAGGCGCGGGAGGTGCTGCGGCTGCGCGAGCAGACCGAGACGATCCTGGCGGAGGCGACCGGCCGCGACCCCGCGACGGTGCGGCGCGACCTGGACCGCGAGCGGTACTTCACCGCCGCGGAGGCCGCGGAGTACGGGCTGGTCGACGCGGTCGTCACCACGCGCTGAACCACGCGCTGAGCGGCCCGCGGGACCGCAGGTTCCGCGGCGGCGGCCCGGGGCGGCCGGAAACTGCAGGGTTGGATCACCCCGGGCGAGGGAATCTTGTCGGGGTGTTCAGCGTTGGTCAGGGCAAGACCGCAAGCCGTCTGGGAGGCACGTGACGATGGCCGAGCGCGCACTTCGCGGCACCCGACTCGGAGCGACGAGCTACGAGAACGATCGCAATACCGATCTGGCCCCTCGTCAAGAGGTGGACTATACCTGCACGAAGGGCCACCGGTTCACCGTGACGCTCGCCGCGGAGGCCGAGGTGCCGATGACCTGGGAATGCCGCAGCTGCGGCGCCACGGCCCTGCGGGTCGACGGGGAGCTGCCGCAAGCGAAGAAGGGGAAGCCGCCGCGGACCCACTGGGACATGCTCATGGAGCGCAGGACCGTCGAGGACCTGGAGGAGGTCCTCGCCGAGCGCCTGGAGATCCTGCGGGCAGGACGCAGGAAGTCCGCATAGCGAACGAGGGAAGTCTTTTCCACGGGCCCGTACCGGCGACGGTGCGGGCCCGTTCCCTGTCCGGGCGCCGGAACGGCGTCAGGGGCCGGTGCGGGGACGGACGAGGCCGCTCTCGTAGGCGGCGACGACGGCCTGCACGCGGTCGCGGAGCCCGAGCTTGCGCAGGATCCGGCTGACGTGAGTCTTCACCGTCTCCTCCCCCACGACGAGGCGGGCGGCGATCTCGGCGTTGGACAGTCCCCCGGCGACCAGCCGGAGCACCTCGGTCTCGCGCGGGGTGAGCCCGGCCAGGACGCCCCGGTCGGGCGGCCGGGGACGCAGCCGGGCGAACTCGCCGATGAGGCGGCGGGTGACGGCCGGGGCGAGCAGCGCCTCCCCCGCGGCGACGACCCGGACGGCGTCGAACAGCCGCTCGGCGGTGACGTCCTTGAGCAGGAAGCCGCTGGCGCCCGCGACGAGGGCGTCGTAGACGTGCTCGTCGAGGTCGAACGTGGTCAGCATGAGGACGCGCGGCGGGTCCGGTTCGGCGGTGACGCGGCGGGTGGCCTCGATGCCGTCCATGACGGGCATCCGCACGTCCATGAGCACGACGTCGGGCCGGTGCTCGCGGCATACCGCGACGGTCCCGGCGCCGTCGGACGCGGTCGCCACGACCGCCAGGTCCGGCTGGGTGCCGAGCAGCGCCCCGAACCCCGCGCGGACGACCTCCTGGTCGTCGGCGACCACCACGCGGACGGTCACGGCACCTCCAGCGGCAGCCTCGCCTCGACCAGGAACCCGCCGACCGGGCCGGGCCCGGCGCGCAGGTCGCCGCCGACGGCGGCGGCGCGCTCGCGCATGCCGAGCAGCCCGTGCCCGGCGGCGCCCGCGCCCGGGCCGGGGCCGTTGTCGCGGACGGTGACCCGCAGCGCGTCCGGCGCGTAGTCGAGCTCCACGTCGACGGCGGCGCCGGGGGCGTGCCGCCGCGCGTTGGTGAGCGCCTCCTGCGCGATCCGGTAGGCGGCGAGCTCCAGGCCGGGGTCGAGCGCGGTGACGTCCCCGCGGACGATCAGCCGGACCCCGGCGGCGACCGGCCCGCGGGACTCGTCGACGAGGTCCAGGAGCTGCTGCAGGCCCGGCTGGGGGCGGCGGGTCGGCTCGGCGCCGGCGTCCTCGCGCAGCACGCCGAGCAGCCGCCGCATCTCGGTGAGCGCGGTCCGGGCGGTGTCGCCGATGGCCAGCAGCCGCTCGGCGCCCTCGGCGGGCATCCCGGGGACGGCGAGCCGCGCCGTCTCGGCCTGCACGGAGATCATCGATATATGGTGGGCGACGACGTCGTGCAGCTCGCGGGCGATGCGGGCCCGCTCGCCCCGCGCGGTGTGCTCCAGCAGGGTGCTCTCGAACGCGCGGCGGGACGCGGCGAGCGCGGCGGCCGCGGCGCGCCGCCGGGCGAGCCGCCGCCGCACCAGCACCGCCCAGACGGTGCCGAGCGCCACCAGCGCGGCGACGGCGGGACCGCGGTGCAGCACGCACGCCGCGGCGGCCGCGACCGTGATCGCCGCGGCGGCACCGGTGATCCGGTCGCGGGCCAGCGCGAGCGGCAGCGTGGCGCACACGTCCACCACGATCGCCAGGGACAGCACGGCGCCCGACCCGTGCGTGCGCACGACGGCCTCGGCGGCGCCCGCCGCGGCCAGGCAGGCGCCCGCAACCGGCCACCGCGACCGCCCGCCGATCTCCCCCACGGACGCCATTGTCGCGCGTGCGGCGGCCCGGCGGCGTCCCTCCCGGGAGGGACCCGCGTCCCCCGGCCCCGCCCCGCCGAGACGGCTCCCCGGCGGGACGACGCGGGACCGGCCCGGTCCGTAGCCTCCCTGGGCATGGAGGCAACCATCGAAGTGCGGGGCCTGCGCAAGCGGTACGGGGCGGCGGTCGCGGTGGACGACCTGTCGTTCACCGCGGGGCCCGGGCAGGTCACCGGGTTCGTCGGCCCCAACGGCGCCGGCAAGTCCACCACCATGCGGATGATCATGGGCCTGGACCGGCCCGACGCCGGGACGGCGCTGGTCGGCGGGCGGCCCTACCGGTCGCTGCGGACGCCGCTGTGCCGGCTCGGCGCGATGCTGGACGCGGCGGCGGTGCATCCGGCCCGGCGGGCCCGCGACCATCTGCGCTGGCTCGCGCACGCCAACGGGCTGCCGGCCCGGCGGGTGGACGAGGTGATCGAGCTGGCCGGCCTGGCGAGCGCGGCGCGGCGCCGGGCGGGCGGGTTCTCGCTCGGCATGCGGCAGCGGCTCGGGATCGCCGCGGCGCTGCTCGGGGATCCGCCGGTGCTGATGTTCGACGAGCCGGTCAACGGCCTGGACCCCGAGGGCATCGCCTGGATCCGGGGGCTGCTGCGGTCGCTGGCCGCCGAGGGGCGGGCGGTGCTGGTGTCCAGCCATCTGATGAGCGAACTGGAGGGCGGCGCCGACCACCTGGTGGTGATCGGGCGGGGCCGGCTGATCGCCGACACCAGCGTCGCGGACCTGCTGGACGCCGCGTCCGGCGGCCGGGTCGAGCTGCGCACCGCCGAGCGGCAGGGGGCCATGACGGTGCTGGCCCGCGCGGGCGCCACCGCCACCGCCACCGGGCCGGACGCGGTGACGGTCGCGGGCCTGCCGTCCGAGCGGATCATCGCGCTGCTGACCGGCGCCGGGGTCGCGTTCAGCGGGATCTCCGCGCACCGGGCGACACTGGAGGAGGCCTACATGGAGCTGACCAGGGACGCGGTGGAGTTCCAGGCCGTGACCGGGCAGGGGGCCCGGTGACCGCCCCCGCTCCCCCCGCGGGGACGCCGTACCGCAGCGCCGTCCTGGCGCAGGCGCGGGACGGGTTCGGCCGGCTGCTGCTGGCCGAGTGGACCAAGCTGCGCACCGTCCCCCGCTGGATGCTGACCCTGCTGGCGTCGGTCCTGCTCACGGTCCTGGTGGCGCTGCTGTCGGCGGCGGGCACCGACTCCACGGGCTCGGGCGGCGGCGACGCCGCGCCCCCGCCGACGGGGACGTTCGACCTCGGGCACTTCACCTACCGGCCGCTCGCGGGGGACGGCTCGGTGACCGCCAGGGTCGCGGCCCAGGACGGCGGCGGCGCGTGGGCGAAGGCCGGGCTGATGCTCCGGGGCAGCGCGCAGCGCGGCACCCCCTACGCGGCCCTGATGGTGACGCCGGGCCACGGCGTGCGGCTGCAGACCGGCTACGCGAGCGGCGGCCAGGGCGGCGGCGCGGCGGCCCTGCCGCGCTGGCTGAGGCTGACCCGCTCCGGCACGACCGTGACCGGCTACGACTCCCCCGACGGGCGGGCCTGGCACCGCGTCGGCTCGGTCCGCCTGGACGGGCTGCCGGAGCGGGCCCTGGCGGGCATGTTCGTGGCCGTGCCCGACCACGTCGAGGTGCAGCGCCAGTTCGGCGGCGAGAGCGTCTCCGGCAGCCCCGGCGACACCCGCGCGACGTTCGACCACGTGTCGCTCTCGCCTGCGGCGCCGGGCGCGGCGTGGCGCGACCGGGGCACGCCCGGCGGGCCGGCGGCCGACCCGGACGCCGACGGCCGCACCGGGTCCGGCGGGACGTTCACGCTGAAGGGCACGGGCGACATCGGCCCCGACGAGTTCGCCGACGACATCACCCGGACCACCCTCACCGGCGTGCTGATCGGGCAGGCGGCGGTCGTCGCGCTCGCGGTGCTGTTCGTGACGGCCGAGTTCCGCCGCGGGATGCTGCGCACGACGTTCGCCGCGTCCCCGCGCCGCGGCCGGGTCCTGGCGGCCAAGGCCGTCGTGGCGGGGCTGGCGGGGCTGGGCGCCGGGCTCGCGGCGGCGCTGGGCGCGGTGCTGCTGGCCGGACCGGTGCTCCGCTCGCACGGGATGTCGCCGCCGCCGCTGTCGGACGGCGCGGTGCTGCGCGCCGTCCTCGGCACGGCGGCGCTGCTCGGCGCCGTCGCGGTGTTCTCCCTGTCGGTCGCGGTGATCGTGCGGCGCAGCGCGCCCGCCATCACGATCGTGCTGCTGCTCCTGCTCGTCCCGCAGATCGTCGCGACGGGGCTGCCGCTGTCGGCGGCGCGGTGGCTGGAGCGCCTCACCCCGGCCGCCGGGTTCGCGATCCAGCACACCGTCCCGCGGTTCGACCAGGCCATCGCCCCGTGGGCGGGCTTCGGGGTCCTGTGCGCCTACACGGCGGCGGCCCTGGCCGCCGCGGCCTGGCTGATCCGGAAGAGGGACGCGTGAACGCCCTGCACGCCGAGTGGACGAAGCTGCGGACGCTGCCGAGCACCTGGTGGGTGCTGGCCGCCCTGGCGGTGCTCACGGCCGCCGTGGGCGCCGCCGTGACCGGCTCCGTCGACACTTCCCACTGCACGAGCCCCGCTGGCTGCATGGAGGACACGCCGAAGCTGGCGCTGTCGGGCGTCCAGATCGGGCAGGTCGCCGCCGTCGTGCTCGGGGTGCTGGCGGTCGGCGGCGAGTACGCCACCGGGACGATCGCGGCGACGCTGGCCGCCGTCCCCCGCCGGACCGCGGTGCTGGCCGCCAAGGCCGCCGTCGTCGCGGGCGCGGTCACCGCCGCCGGGGCCCTCGGGGTGCTGGCGTCGCTGGCGGCCGGGCGCGGACTGCTGCCCGGCGGCGGGTTCACGGCCGCGAACGGCTACCCGCCGCTGTCCCCGCTGGACGGCCCGACGGCGCGCGCCGCCGCCGGGACCGTCCTGTACCTGGTGCTGGTGGCGCTGCTGGCGCTCGGGGTGGGGACGGCGCTGCGGGAGCAGGCGGCGGCGGTCACGGCGGTGCTGGCGCTGCTGTGGATCGTCCCGGTGATCAACCGGCTGGCGGCCGGCGCGACCTGGCAGGACCGGCTGGAGAAGGTGTCGCCGATGCCCGCGGGCCTGGCCGTGCAGGCGACGCGGGACCTGGACCGGCTGCCGATCGGGCCGTGGGAGGGCCTCGGCGTCCTCGCCGGGTACGCGGCGGCGGCGCTGCTGGCGGGCGGTGCCCTGCTCGCCGCGCGGGACGCCTAGCCCCTCGGGGCGGCGCGTCCGCTCAGGCGCGCGACGCGGTGCCGCCGTCCCCGCGGACGGCCTCGTCCTCGCGGATGACCTCGCCGCGGACCACCGGTCCCGGCGGGGTCTCCACGCGGCCGGGGCCGGGGCCCCGGCCGAACGGGTCGAACCCGGCGCCGCCGGGGCCGGGCGGGAACACGGTCGCGGCCCGCTCCTCGGCGGCCCGCAGCCGCCGCGCGGCGAACGCCGACAGCGCCCGCCGGACCAGGGGCCGGGTGAACGGCAGCACGAGCGCGAGGCCGAGCACGTCGGTGACGAAGCCGGGGAACAGCAGCAGCATCCCGCCGGCCATCACCAGCGCGGCGTCGCCGAGTTCGCGGTCCCGCAGGACGCCGGTGCGGACGGTGTCGTTGAGCGCGCCCCACGCCCGGCGGCCCTCCCGCCGGACGAGCCAGGCCCCCAGCACGGTCTCGGCGGCCAGCAGCCCGATCACCGGCCAGGCGCCGATCGCCCCGCCGACCAGGATCAGCACGAAGATCTCCAGGGCGGGCACGAGCAGGAACGCCAGGAGGATCAGCAGCGGCAGCATGGCTCCATTTTCGGGGTCGTCACAAAAGCCTCTCCCCTGTACAACGCCGGGACGGGCCCGATCGTTTCCCCACTGGCCCCGCCGCCCCCGGCGGCCCTCAGCGGCCCTCAGCGGGGCGGGCGCAGCCTGCCGACGCGGTCGGCCATGCCCCACTGGGTGATGCGCACCGCCGCCTCGGCCATCACGTCCCGGCTCATCTTGCTGGTGCCGTGCTCGCGCTCGACGAACGTGATCGGCACCTCCACCACCCGCAGGCCCTGCCGCAGCGCCCGCAGCGCCAGGTCGATCTGGAAGCAGTAGCCGCGCGAGTCGACCTCCTCCAGCCCGATCTTCGCCAGCGTCGCGGCGCGGAACGCCCGGTACCCGGCGGTGGCGTCGTGCAGCGGGATGCCGAGCATCAGCCGGGCATAGGTGTTGGCGCCGCGCGACAGCGCCTCGCGCCGCTTCGGCCAGTTGCGGACCTTGCCGCCGGGCACCCAGCGGGCCCCGATGACCAGGTCGGCGTCCGCCAGCGCGGCCAGCAGCCGCGGCAGCTCCTCGGGCTGGTGGGAGCCGTCGGCGTCCATCTCGACCATGACGTCGTAGCCGTGCTCGGCGGCCCACCGGAACCCGGCGATGTAGGCGGGGCCGAGCCCGTCCTTGCCGCCGCGGTGCAGGACCTTGAGCTGCTCGTCCTTCTCGGCCATCGCGTCGGCGAGGTCGCCGGTGCCGTCGGGGCTGGCGTCGTCGACCACCAGGACGTCGACCGCCGGGACGGCCTTGCGCACCCGTGCGGTGATGCGCTCGATGTTGTCCCGCTCGTTGTAGGTCGGGATGATCACGAGCACCCGGCCGAGGTCGGCTGGGATCTCCATCGGTGTCAATTCCCCTCGTTCTTCCTGGCTGTCCATGCCGCCGCGAGGACCGCGCCGAGCGCGAGCGCCGCGAGCACCCACTCCGGCGCCTCCCCGAGGCGGTCCGACAGCGTCCGCGCGGTGCGGGCCGGGACGGTCCGGACCTGGATGTCGGGGACGAACTCGCGGGACTCCTCGAGCATCCGGCCGTCCGGCGCGACGATCGCGCTGATCCCGCTGGTCGCCGCGACCAAGATCGTACGGCCGTGCTCGACCGCGCGCAGCCGCGACATCGCGATCTGCTGCGGCGGCAGGCTGGTGCGGCCGTAGGTGGCGTTGTTGGTCTGCACGACCAGGATGTCGCCGCGCGCCACGTCGCGGACCTCCTTGTCGTAGGCCACCTCGAAGCAGATCACGTCGCCGATGTCCACCGGCCCGAGCCGCATCACGCCCGACCGGGTGCCCTTGGCGAAGTCGCGCGGGATCCGCTCGAACCGGGTGATCAGCTTGGTGAGGACGTCGCGGAACGGCAGGTACTCCCCGAACGGCACCGGGTGCCGCTTGACGTAGTAGTCGCCGGGGCCGGACCGCGGGTCCCAGACGATGCCGCGGTTCTCGACCTTCTCCCCGTCGGGGGTGTCGGTGAGCGCGCCGACCAGGACGGGGACGCCGACGTCCTTCACGGCGCCGTCGATGGCGTTGTAGGCGTCCGGCTCCTCGTAGGGGTCGAGATCGCTGGCGTTCTCCGGCCACACGACCAGCTCGGGCCTGGCGACCTCGCCGGCGCGGACCCGCGCGGCCAGCTCGTGGGTGGCCTTGACGTGGTTGTTCAGGACGGCCTTGCGCTGGCCGAGGAAGTCCAGGCCGAGGCGCGGCACGTTGCCCTGGATCACCGCGACCGTCACGGGCCGGCCGGCGGTCGGGGTGGGGATCAGCAGCCCGCCGCCCGTGACGGCGGCGATCAGCGCGAGGGCGCCCGCGGCCGGCACGAGCAGGCGCCGCGGGCCGGGGGCCTCGTCCCGGTCCCCGGCGGAGGCGCCGTCGGAGGCGCCGGCGGAGGCGCCGTCGGAGGCGCCGGCGGAGGCGCGGTCGCCGCGGCGGGCTCGGCGGGCGCGGTGGGCGGCGACGGCGGCGTAGGCGAGCAGCCCGCCGAGCAGCGCGGTCAGGAACGTCACCAGCGGCGCGCCGCCGTAGGACGCGTACGGGGTCAGCGGCGTGGCGGTCTGGCTGAACGCCAGCCGCGCCCAGGGGAACCCGCCGAAGGGGACGCGGCCGCGGACCAGCTCCTCGGCGACCCACAGCGCGGCCGTCCAGACCGGCCAGGCGGGCAGCCGGGTGACGACGGCGATCCCGGCGCCCATCGGCAGGAAGTAGGCGGCCTGGACGAAGCTGAGGAGGATCCAGCCGTCCGGGCCGATCCGGATGATGCCCTCCAGGGCGGGGACGAAGAACGCGGCGCCGGCGACGAACGCCAGCCAGGCGCCCGTGCGGGGCCGCTGTCCGCGCAGCACCAGCGTCAGCAGCGCGACGCCCACAGGGGCGAGGAAGGTGAGGTCGATCGGCGGGAACGCCAGCCACATGGTCAGCCCGGCGGCCGCGGCCAGCAGGGTGCGGGGCCAGCCCGCGCGGCCGCCGCGGCGCAGGCCGGCGCCGAGCCGGCCCAGCCGGCCGCGCGGCGCCTCGCCGCCGGGCGCGCCGTCCGGGCCCTCGCCGGGGCCCCGGGCCGGCGACCGGTCCGGGAGGGTCTCCTGGGCCACGTCCCCCACCTCGTTCGTTCTTCGTCTCCCCGGAACGCTACCGGGCGCGGGCGCCCGCGGCGACCACGGCCCGTGAGCGCGGGCGGGGGGTGCCGGGGTGCGGGGCCGGTGCGGGGGTCAGTGCGGGCGGGGGCGCGGACACGGAAGAGGGCCCGCGACATCCGTCGGGCCGGAGCCGTCTCACAGGCGGTGAGAGCGAAACTCCGTTTTCTACTGGATGTCCGGGCCCTTCCCGGGTCCAACCCCCCGCGCGATCGGGCGGCTCCGCCCGGGTCCGCTCCCGGCGCACCGCACTGGTTGAGGCGGGCACGTTGCCGACCACTCGCGTGATCCCCGTCCCCGTCGTGCTGCGGTGCCCGGCGGCGCCTCGGGCGGCCGATCGGTGAGTCCCGTGCTGGACTGCAGCAAAACTACCGGCTCACGGCCCGGTGTCAACCGCGCCATGTTCTGCGGTGACACGGTGTCACCGCAGGTCAACGCCATGATCACCGGCCCGGGAAATCGGCCCGGAAGATCGGCGATCATGGCGTGGCGGCGGCGCGGCGCCGACGGGGCGGCGCGGTCAGCCGCCGGGTGCGGCGACGACCACCGTACCGGTCGCGGTGACGGCGATGATCGGCTCCGGCAGCAGCCGCGCGGCGGACTCCCCCTCCTCGGGGCGGCCCCGGCACACCACGCGGGCCTCGAACGCCATCGCGCGGCTGCGGGTGCCGGCCCGGACGAGGACGGCGGTGGTCTCCAGCACGTCCCCGGCCTTGACCGGCGCGCGGAACTGGACGTCGGTGTAGGAGGCGAACAGGCCCTCGTCGCCGTCGGTGCGGATGCACAGCTCGGTCGCGGCGTCCCCGAACAGCCCGAGGATGTAGGCGCCGTCCACCAGGTCGCCCGCGTAGTGGGCGTGGGAGTAGGGGACGTAGCGGCGGTGCGTGACGGCCGTCCCCTCGCGCGGATCACTCATCGTGGGTCTCTCCGTCGTCGCGGGCGGGCGGCTGGTCGGTCGGCTGGTCGGGGAGCTGGTCGGGGAGCAGGGCGTGGACGAGGTAGCTGGCGACCTCGGCGGGCGTGGTGCCCTTGCCGAAGATCCGGTCGACGCCGAGGTCGGCCTCGGTGACGGTGTCGAAGCGCGGGCCGCCGACGACCAGCAGCGGGCGGCCCATCCCGCCGGCGACCGCGGTCGGGTACTCGGCGTGGAACGCGGCGGCCATCTGCTTGGTGTTGTGCAGGTGGGCGTTGCGCTGGGTGACGACCTGGGAGACCAGGACGGCGTCGGCGTCCTCGGCCTTGGCGCGCTCCACCAGCTCCTCGACGGTGACCTGGGCGCCCATGTTCACGACCTGGATCTCCCGGTAGTACTCCAGGCCCTTCTCGCCCGCGAACCCCTTGACGTTCAGGATCGCGTCGATGCCGACGGTGTGCGCGTCGGTGCCGATGCAGGCGCCGACGACGACCAGCGGCCGGTTCATCCCCTCGCGGATCGCCAGGTTCACCTCCTGCGAGGTCAGCAGCGGGTAGGCGCGCTCCTCCGGGACGGGGATGGACGCGTAGTCGATCAGGTGCCGCACCTTCCCGTACACGATGAAGAAGGTGAAGTCGGGCCCCATCGGCTTGGCGTGCACGACGCTGGCGGGGTCCAGGCCCATCTTCCCGGCGAGCTGGAGGGCGGCGGCGTCGGCGCGCTTGCCGGCGGGGACGGGCAGCGTGAACGACATCTGCACCATGCCGTCGCCGGTGGTGTCGCCGTAGGGGCGGATGATCTGCCGGGTGTCGGCGGGTTCGGCCGGGGTCCCCGGCGGGGTCTGCGTGCCGGTTCCGGTGCTCTCGACCGTCATGCGGGCACCTCCTGCTCGGTGTCGGCGCGGGCGGCGTGCGGGTCCTCGGTGTCGAGGATCTCGATCGCGGGGTTGAAGTAGCCGTCGGCGCGGGGCACGACGCCGTCCAGGCCCTTGCCGCCGTCGGGCGGGCGGCGGGTGACGCCGAACGTGCCCTCGGCGATCGCGTCGAGCAGCCCGTCGTCGGCGATGCGGCCGAGCAGGTCGACCGACTCCGACAGGACCTGCTTGGCGCGCTGGACGAGCATCCCGTCCGGGCGGGGCATGAAGTCCTCGGCGAGGTTCCCGCACGCGTCGCGGACGTAGCGGACGTTCTCCAGCGCCAGGTCGCGGTCCGACAGCCACGGGGTGTGGATGCCCTCGGTCATCATCCCGATCAGGATGATCGACTGGCCGGTCATCACGCCGGCGAGGTTGAAGAAGGCGTCCAGCAGGTAGCCGGCGAAGATGTTGCCGGTCATGTGCTTGGTCGGCGGCATGTACTTCAGCGGCGCGCCGGGGAACAGCTCCCGGACGAGCTGGGCGTGCGCGAGCTCCAGCCGGAACGACTCGGGGATCGCCGGGTCGATCTCGAAGGCGTGGCCGAGGCCGAGCTGCGCGTCGGTGAGGCCCGCCTCGTGCCCGAACCGCTCGTTCAGCAGCTGGCTGACGATGACGGTGTGCGCGGCGTCGACCGCGTCGGCGGTGGTGAGGTAGTTGTCCTCGCCGGTGTTGATGACGATGCCGGCGCGGGCGTGGATCTGCCGGGAGAAGCGCTGGTCGATGAACGTGCGGCGCGGGTTGATGTCGCGGAAGATGATCCCGTACATGCAGTCGTTCAGCATCATGTCCAGGCGCTCCAGCCCGGCGAGCGTCGCGATCTCCGGCATGCACAGCCCGGAGGCGTAGTTCGTCAGCCGGACGTAGCGGCCGAGTTCACGGGAGACGTCGTCCAGCGCGGCGCGCATCAGCCGGAAGTTCTCCCGGGTGGCGTAGGTGCCGGCGTAGCCCTCGCGGGTGGCGCCCTCGGGGACGAAGTCCAGCAGCGACTGGCCGGTGGAGCGGATCACCGCGACGACGTCGGCGCCCTCGCGGGCGGCGGCCTGCGCCTGCGGGACGTCCTCGTAGATGTCGCCGGTCGCCACGATCAGGTAGACCAGCGGGCGCGGCGGGTCGGCGGTGTCGGGGGCCGGCAGCTCGGCGAGCAGCCGGTCGCGCTCGGCGCGGCGCCGGTCGATGCGGGCCATGCCGCCGCGCGCGGCCTCGCCCGCGGCCTTGCGGGCGTGGCCGGCGTCGGCGCCGGACGGGAGCCGGAACGACACCCGGCCGCGCGCGGCGGCCTGGGCGAGGTCGGCGAGGGAGCCGTGCGGGCCGTTCAGCAGCGCGTCCCAGACCGGCAGGGCGAGGCCGTGCTCAAGGCCGACCTGGCCGCGGACGGCGTCGGCGAGGTGGTTGGCCCAGGGGCGCCCCTCGTCGTCGGCGCCGGTGAGGCCGGCCAGGCGCAGCAGCGCCCGCTCGACCGAGGCGGTCGTGTGGGAGCGGGCCATCCCGATGATCGGCTCGGCGGCCCGGGCGGCGAGCCGCCGCGCGGTGCGCACCACCTCCGGGTCGAGGTCCAGCTTTCCCTGCGGCGCCATGGCCGTCTCCCCTCACGCAGCCGCCCCTCTCAGGCCGGGTCCGAACAATCATCCTTCTCACCGGGTTCTCTACGGGAGATCTTCCGGCATGAACACCGTAATTCACAAGAACTCGCGGCACATTCCTCCAACCTGCCCGACCCCGCGCCGATCACCTTCCCTGTCCGGGCGGTCATGTCACCTCCAGGTGACGGTCAGCGCCGAACCCGCCGGTAGCCACCGTACGTGAAATTAGACTCACTCCCGGTGATGACGACGCAAACGGGGGTGGCATGATCGTTTACTGTGCGGCAGCGGCCTGCGCGATCGGCGTGGTGCTCGTGGCGAGCCGGCTCGTCCGGCACTGGAGGGGCGTGGACGACCCCGACCCCGACGGGCCCACCACCGCGCACACCGGCGCGATGCTGTCGGCGCTGTTCCTGCTGGCGTTCGCCATCGCCATCGTCGTGCCGTGGACCACCGCCGACGCGGCGCGCTCCAACACCTACGCCGAGAGCCAGGCGATCTCCGAGGCGTACTGGGCCGCGAGCCGGCTCCCGCCGCCGGACGCGCGGCACGTCCAGGCGGAGCTGAACCGCTACGTCGCGCTGGTCCGCGGCCCCGAGTGGCGGCTCATGCGGCACGGCCGGCTCAGCCCGGCCGGCCAGCGGGACCTGGACGGCCTGCGCCGCTACGTGATCGCCGTCAAGGCCGGCACCGACGAGCTGAAGGACGCCCGCACCGCCGTCCTCGACCACCTCGGCGAGATATCCACCGCCCGCAACCAGCGCGCCGCGGACGCCCGCACGACGCCGCCCGCCGGGCTGCTGGCGGTGACCGTCCTCACCGGCATCGCCGTCCTGCTGCTGCCGTTCCTGTCGGGCGCCCGCCCGCGCGGCGCGACGCTCATACCGCTGTCGATCATGGCGGCGCTGCTGGCCGCGGGGACCTACCTGACCATCGACATCGCGCACGTGTTCGGCGGCGCCCTCGCGGTCGGCCCGGAGGCGTTCACCCATCTGCAGGCGCAACTGCAGAGCATCGGGGCGGGCGGCTGACCATGCACCCGCTCGCGTTCCGCGCCGCCGCGCTGCCGGCCGTACTGCCCGCCGCGGTCGCGGGCGCGCTCGCCCTCCCGGCCTGCGCGCTCGCCGACCCCGTCCCGCCCCCCGTCCCGCACCCCGTGATCAGCCTGTGCATCGACATCGAGATCGGCCCCGGCGCCGGCCAGGGCGGCTCCCCCTGCGAACCGCCCGCACCCGTGCCGCCGCCCCCACCGCCGCCCGAGACCCCGGCTCCCCCGCCGCCGCAGGAGCCGGCGCCGCCCGAGCCACCGGAGCCGCCCGAGCCCGCGCCGCCGGCCGTCCACTCCCCCGCCCCGGCACCGCCGCCCAGGCCCGAGCCGGTGGCGGCACCGGCCCCGCCCGCGCCGCCGCGGACCCGTCCGGCCCCGCCGCCCCCGCCGCCGCCGGAGAAGAAGCCCGCGCAGGCGTCCCCGGCGCCCGCGCACACGGCGCCGCGCGCGGCGAAGGCGCCGGAACGGCGCCGCAACCCGCTGAGCACCTCGCTGGTCCTGGTCGTCCTCGCGGTCGTCATCAGCGCCGGCACCGCCATCGCGTTCGCCCGCTAGCCGTACCGCCTCGTGAGGTTGGGACGCGGCCGGCGGGTGGTCGGCCGCCGAGTGCGGTGCGGCGGCGGCGCCTCAGCCGAGGCGGCCGACGCCGCCGAAGACGAGGAACCGCTCGGGGTCGTCCACGGCGTCGCCCTCGCCGGGGCGCCACAGCGGCACGTACACCAGGCCGGGGTCGAGCAGCTCCCAGCCGTCGAAGAACCCGAGGATCTCGGCGTGCGACCGGGCGACCGCCGGGGAGGTCGCCCGGTCGTAGAGCTTGCCGATCGCGGCGGTCTTGCCCGGCTGCGCGTCGTGGGTCAGGTGCGAGACCACCAGGTGGCTGCCGGGCGCGGCGGCGTCGCGCAGCGCGCCGACGATGCCCGCCGGGTCCTCCTCGGGCTTGACCAGGTGCAGCGCCGCGACCAGTAGGAACGCCACCGGCTCGGACAGGTCGACGAGCTTGGCCAGCTCCGGGGCGGCCAGGATGTCGCCGGGTACGCGCATATCGGCCTGCAGGACCGCGGTGCGTTCGTCGCCGGCCAGGATGCTGCGGCTGTGCGCGACGGCGACGTCGTCGTTGTCGACGTACACCACCCGCGCGCCGGGGTTCACGCTCTGCGCGACCTCGTGCACGTTGCCCTGCGTCGGGATGCCCGACCCGATGTCGACGAACTGCGCGACGCCCGCCGCGGCGAGCACCCGGACGGCGCGGCGCAGGAACGCCCGGTTCGCCCGCGCCAGCTCCCGCGCCTGCGGCTCGACCCGCAGCAGCCCGGTCGCCAGATCACGATCGGACGCGAAATTGTGCGCTCCGCCGAGCAGAAAGTCGTACACCCGTGCGACGCTGGGTCTCTGACTGTCGACCTCGGGTGGGATCCACTCGGAGTCCATGCATCGTCTCCCTTAGACCGAGGGGTGCCGTGCGGGGCGGACTCAGCGTAACTCGCGGCGCCCCGGAGGTACCCCGCGAACGGGACAGCGAGGACCGATGTCCGACCACCCCGCACGGCCCGGGCCGGTGACCGTCCTGCTCACCCCGGAGGGCAGGATCACCGGCTGGAGCGAGGGCGCGGCACGCCTGTTCGGCCGCGATGCCGGCACGGCGGTCGGGGCGGCGCTGCCCGCCCTGCTCGACCGGCCCGGCGCGGCCGAGCCGCTCGCCGCCGCGCTGAAGACGGCCGCATCCGGCCGGTCCTGGGCCGGCGTGCTGCCGCTCGCCGGGGGCCGCGTGTCCGTCGCCTGCGACCCCATCGCCTGCGCGGGCGGCGCCACCGCCGTCGCGCTGACGGTGTCCCCGCCGTGGGCGGGCGGCCTGGAGCTGCTGAACGAGGCGGGCCGCCGCATCGGCTCCACCCTCGACCTGCACCGCACCGCCCGCGAGATCGTCGCCGTCACCGTCCCCCGGTTCGCCGACGCCGGCGCCATCTACGTCCTGGAGCGGCTCCTCGCCGACGACGACCAGCCCGCGGCGGAGGCCGACGGCTCGGCCGTGGTGCGGCGCCTCGCGGTCGCGTTCGCCGAGGACGACCCCCGCGAGTGGTCCCGCGAGTTCCCGGTCAACGAGGTCATCGTCTACCCGCCGTCCACCCCGTACGCGCGGTGCCTCACCACCGGCGAGATGACCGAGTTCGGCGGCGACGCCGTGCAGGACGCCCTCGCCCGGCAGACCGGGCGCGTCCTGGACGGCCTCCTCGACCACGTGTCGCTGCTGGCGGTGCCGCTGTGGGCGCGGGGCCGGGCGCTGGGGTTCGCGGTGTTCAGCCGCAAGCGCGGCCGGCTGCCGTTCGCCGCCGCCGACACGGCGCTGGCCGCCGAGCTCGCCGGCCGCGCCGCGACGTGCGTCGACAACGCCTGCCTGTACCGGCGCGAGCACCGGACCGCGACCACGCTGAAGTCCGGGCTGCTGCCCGCCGGGGTCGCCGCGCCGGCCGGGCTGGAGATCGCGCACCGCTACCTGCCGGCCCGCAGCGGCGTCGGCGGCGACTGGTACGACGTGGTGCCGCTGCCCGGCGACAAGGTCGCGATCGTGATCGGCGACTCGGTCGGGCACGGCGTCACCGCCGCCGCGGCGATGGGGCAGCTGCGGGTCGCCGCGCACACCCTGGCCAGCTGCGAGTTCCCGCCCGCCGAGGTGCTGGAGCGGCTCGACTCCATCGCCCAGGACCTGGACGCCGCCCAGTTCGCGACCTGCCTGTGCATGGTCTGCGACCCCGCGACGCTGCACTGCGAGGTGGCGTGCGCCGGGCATCCGCCGCCGCTGCTGGCCCTCCCGGACGGCACGGCGCGGCGGTTCGCGTTCCCGCACGGGCTGCCGCTCGGGGTGTCCGACCCCGCGCACCCGGCCGCCTACGAGCAGGCCGCGGCGCAGATCCCGCCGGGCGCCACCCTCGCCTTCTACACCGACGGGCTGGTGGAGAGCCGGATGCGCAACGTGGACGAGGGCATCGCACGGCTGGCGTCCGCGCTGGTCGCCTCGCAGGCCGGCTCGCTGGAGGACACCGCCGACGGGGTCCTGGCCCTGCTGGCCGACCAGCAGGGCCACGACGACATCGCCCTGCTCCTGATCCGCCCCGCCGGCTGAGCCGGGCGGGGCGGGGCGGGGTCCGGAGCTAGAGGCCGGGGATCTCGTGGTTGCGGAACGCGTCCACGAAGTAGGTGTGGTCGTCGCGGACGATCTCGGCGTACTCGGTGCCGAACGCGACCATCGCCTCGACGAACGCCGACTCGTCCGGGCCGATCGCCGCGTGGATGGCGTCCTCGACCTGGAACCCGACCAGGGTGTGGTCGGAGTCGGTGTCGGACACGCAGTGCACCTTGGCGGTGGCGCGGCCGAGGTCGTCCAGGACCGAGAGCATGTCCTCCGGCTCGGTGAGGCCGCCCCAGTCCAGGTCCTCCTCGTAGGGGGACAGCTCCTGGACGACGTAGCCGACGCCGCCGATCCGGGTGTGGCCGAGCCACGGGTCGCTGTTGGCCTGCAGCGCCCGGCGGGACACGGCGGTCCGGTGCCCGTGGTGCTGGAAGTACTCCCGTATGCGCGGGTCGTCCACGACGCGGCTGGGCGCGGCGACGTTGCCCTGCTTCATCGACAGGATGACGTCGTTCTCCAGCGCCTGGGTGTTGCCCTCCACCAGGATGTTGTAGGCCGACAGCCCGGCCGAGCCGATGCCGAACCCGGACGCGCCCACGATGTCCTTCACCTCGTAGGTGAGGCTGCCGAACCGCTTCTCGCGCGGGATGGTGTCCAGGTACTCCCGGTAGGCGGCCTCGACCTCGGCGCGCTCGGCCTCGTCCAGGCGGCGGACGCCGGGCCGGTCGCGGAACCGGCGGTCGGGCCCGTCCACGACCGTCATGCCCTCCAGCAGCCCGATCCGGGTGCCGCCCATCGCGGCGACGAGGACGTCCCGGACGTAGCCGTCGGTGTTGTCGAGGGTCAGCGCGAACTTCTCGTCGCCCTCGTGCGCGGCGAAGCCGCGGACCTGGTCGACGTAGGCCCGCACATAGGTCTCGATCAGCCGGCGGATGTCGGCGTCGGAGATCGCCTTCTGCCAGGCCAGCAGCGCCAGGCTCGCCACGAGCCGCTTGACGTCCCAGGTGAAGTGGCCGACGTAGGCCTCGTCGTAGTCGTTGACGTCGAAGACGAACACGCCGTCGTCGTTCATGTAGGTGCCGAAGTTCTGCGCGTGCAGGTCGCCCTGGATCCACACGCGCGACGTGCGCTCGTCGGCCCAGGGGTCGTCGTCGCCGGCGATGTCGGCGTAGAACAGGCAGGCGCTGCCCCGGTAGAACGCGAACGGGTCGGAGGCCATCTTGCGGAAGCGGCGGCGGAACTCGGCGGGGCTGCGCTCCATCAGGTCCGAGAACGCCTCGACCAGGACGTCGACGATCTGCGCCCGGCGCTCCTTCGGGTCCCGCCCGCGCAGTTCCCCGGTGATGCTCGCCATGCTCTCTCCCTCGATGATCGGGTGAGCCCCGCCGCTGCCGGGGCGTTCCCGGTCATTGTGCCGAATCCGGACCCGTCCGGGAGGTGAACAGCGCGCGCACGGCCGGTTCCGTCCGGACCAGGTCAAGGGCGGTCTCGGCGTGTCCGGGGACGTAGCCGTTGCCGATCAGCATCGTGACGTCGGCGGCGAGGCCCTCGGCGCCGAGCGCGGCGGCGGGGAACGAGGTCGCCATCGAGAAGAACACGACGGTGCCGCCGGGCGCGGTGGCGAGGATCGCGCCGTGCTCGCAGCCGGGCACGTCCACGCACACGACGGTGACGCCGACCGGCTCCCCGATGGCGGCGGCGACCGCGACGGGGTCGCGGGCGTCGGCGCGCACGACGGCGTCGGCCAGCCCGGACGCGGTGAGCCGTTCCTCCTCCTCGGCGGTGGGGACGAGCCCGATCACGCGGGACGCGCCGGCGCGGCGGGCGGCGGCGAGCGCCAGCGAGCCGGATTTGCCGGCGGCGCCCAGCACCGCGACCGACGGGGCCGACTTCGCGGCGACGACGCGGGCGGTGAGGGCGGGCGCGCCGCACACGTCCATGACGGCGAGGGCGAGCGGGACCGGCATGTCGGCGGGCAGGACGGCGGCGATGGAGCGGGCGAACAGGATCGCGTGGCCGCGCGCCGGGACCTGCTCGGACAGCCCGTCCCAGCCGGCGAGGCCGTCGGTGATCGCGAGGGGGGTGAGGGTGAGGGAGACGAGCGTGGCGACGCGGTCGCCCGGCTTCAGCCCGAGCGGCGACTCCGGCCCGGCCTCTTCCACGACGCCGACGAGCATGCCGCCCGACCCGGTGACGGGGTTGTGCATCTTGCCGCGCTCCCCGATGATCCGCAGCACCTCGGCGCGGATCGCGTCCGGGTCGCCGCCGTGCGCGGTGTGCAGCTGCCGGTAGGAGGCGGCGTCCAGGTTGAGGCGCTCGACGCCGATGCGGACCTCGCCGGGCCGGATCGCCGGGTCGGTGTCGAGCCGGTGCGCGGCCTGCGGCAGCACGCCCGCCGGCTCCAGCACCCGGTGCAGCCCCACCGCCGTCCCCGCCGTCCCGCCCGTCCCCGCCGGCACCGTCATCGCCGTCCCGCCTCTCTGTCGAAATCGCCTGGTGTAGCGCAAGATGTTCAGGGCACCACTGGTTTCATCGAAAGTCTTCCCGTAACGTCGGGCTCATACAAGAGTTTTGCGCGATCAATGTGAGGCGAGGAGGGGGTCGACGATGACCACTGCCCTGCACCCGGACGCGGCCGTATCCGGCGACGCGTCCGACCGGACCGCACGCCAGCCGTACGCCTACCGGCGCCGGCCCCTGGAGGAGCCCGACTGGCGGCGCCTGCCCGGATGGCGCGACGTCACGCGGGAGGAATGGGAGTCGGCGCAGTGGCAGCGCGCCCACTGCGTGAAGAACCTGCGGCAGCTCCGCCAGGTCATGGGCGACCGGCTGGACGAGTCGTTCTACACCGACCTGGAGCACGACCAGGCCGAGCGCGCCACCATGTCGATGCTGGTGCCGCCGCAGATGCTGAACACGATGGACTCCTCGTCCACCGCCGCCTTCCACGCCGACCCCGTGCGGCGCTACATGCTGCCCGTCCTCGGCGACCGGCGCACCGACTGGCCGTCCCACCCGCACGCCTCCCGCGACTCGCTGCACGAGGCCGAGATGTGGGCCGTCGAGGGCCTCACCCACCGCTACCCCACCAAGGTGCTGGCCGAGCTCCTGCCCACCTGCCCGCAGTACTGCGGGCACTGCACCCGCATGGACCTGGTCGGCAACTCCACCCCGAATGTCGACAAGCACAAGTTCACCACCAAGCCGCCGGACCGGCTCGGCGCCATGCTGGACTACCTGCGCCGCACCCCCGGCGTCCGCGACGTGGTGGTCTCCGGCGGCGATGTCGCCAACATGCCGTGGGCGCGGCTGGAGTCGTTCGTCGACGCGCTGCTGGACATCGACAACATCCGCGACATCCGCCTGGCCAGCAAGGCGCTCATGGGCCTGCCGCAGCACTGGCTGCAGGACGACGTCCGCGCCGGCATGGAGCGGCTGGCGGCCAAGGCGCACCGGCGCGGCGCGCAGATCGCGATCCACACCCACGTCAACGCGGCCCAGTCGGTGACCCCGCTCGTCGCCAGGGCCGCCCGCGCGATGCTCGACACCGGGATCCGCGACGTCCGCAACCAGGGCGTGCTGCTGCGCGGCGTCAACGACACCCCGGACGCGCTGCTCGACCTGTCGTTCGCGCTGCTCGACGAGGCCGGGATCATGCCGTACTACCTGTACATGTGCGACATGATCCCGAACAGCGAGCACTGGCGGCTCGCGGTGTGGGAGGCCCAGGAGCTGCAGCACGCGATCATGGGCTACCTGCCCGGGTTCGCCACCCCGCGCATCGTCTGCGACGTCCCCTACGTCGGCAAGCGGTGGGTGCACCAGCTCGCCGACTACGACCGCGAGCGCGGCATCTCCTACTGGACGAAGAACTACCGCACCGGCCTGGAGCTGTCCGACCCGGACGCGCTGACCCGGCGGTACGAGTACCACGACCCGATCTACACGCTGCCGGAGGAGGGCCGGACCTGGTGGCGGGAGCGTTCCGGGGCCGCGTGAGGCGACCCGCCCGGCGCCTTTACGTTGTAGATCCGGTATGCAGCGGAATACCCTTGTAAGGGTGATCTCTGAGCTGACCGCCGCCGACCTGGAAGACGACCCGCACCCGCACCTCGCGGAGCTGCGCGAGCGCGCCCCGGCCGCCCTGCTCCCCGAGCTGGGCGGCTGGCTGGTCACCTCCCGCGACCTGGCGCTGCGCGTGCTGCGCGACCCCGCCGCCTTCACCGTCGACGACCCGCGCTTCTCCACCGCGCAGGTCGTCGGGCCGAGCATGCTGTCGCTGGACGGCCCCGCCCACACCCGGCACCGCGACCCGTTCGCGCGCCCGTTCCGCCCGGCGCGGACCCGGGAGCGGTTCACCGCGTTCGTCGAGGACGAGGCCGCCCGGCTGGTGGCCGGGCTCGCCCCCGCCGGGCGGGCCGAGCTGCGCGGCGAGCTGGCCGGGCCGCTCGCCGTCGCGGTCGTCACCGAGGCGCTCGGCCTGGACGGCGTGGACGCCGCGACCGTCCGGTCCTGGTACGGCGCGTTCGTCGACGCGGTCTCGGCGATCACCGCCGGCGGCACCGCCCCGGCCACCGCCGCGGCGGCGTACCGGCTGCTCACCGCGGCGGTCGAGGAGGCGATCACCGCCTCGCGCCCCGGCTCCCTGCTGGCCGAGGCCGCACGGGACGAGGCGCGGCTGACCACGCCGGAGGTCGTCGCGAACTCCGCGATCCTGATGTTCGGCGGCATCGACACCACCGAGGGGATGATCGCCAACGCGGCGCTGCACCTGCTCGGGCACCCCGGCCAGCTGCGGCTCGTCCGCGACGATCCCGGACTGCTGCCGGCGGCGATCGAGGAGTCGCTGCGGCTGGAGCCCGCGGCGGCCGTCGTCGACCGGTACGCCGTCCGCGACACCGCGCTCGGCGGCGCGCAGATCCGCGCCGGCGACCTGGTGCGGGTGTCGATCACCGGCGCCAACCGCGACCCGGCGGTCTTCCCCGACCCCGACCGCTTCGACGTGCGGCGGCACAACGCGGCCGAGCACCTGGCGTTCGCGCACGGCCCGCACTTCTGCTTCGGCTCCCACCTGGCCCGGCTCGAGACCCGGACGGCCCTCACCGCGCTGCTGGACCGGCTCCCCGGACTCCGCCTCGACCCGGACCGCCCCGCCCGCCCGCACGGCCTGGTGTTCCGCAAACCGCCGCGCCTGGACGTCAGGTGGGACGAATAAAGGCCAGTTCAGGCCCCGTGGACGGCCCAAAGGGGCGCGCCGGATATGGGAATATGTCGCCATGATCGTGGAACGCCGCATCGAGCTGCGCTTCGGGCTGCAGAGCCGGGAAGCCGAGACGCACACCAACCTGTCCGCCGTGCGCCAGGACGGCCGCTGCCTGTGGGTCGCGGGCGATGAGACGGCCACCATCGAGCGGCTCACCGCCGTGCTGGACGGCGACGGCCGCGTCGCCGGCTACGAGGGGCAGACCACGGTCGCGCTCGCCGACCTCGTCCCGCTGCCCGCCGGCCCCGACGAGGAGGCCGACATCGAGGGCCTCGCGCGCGCCAACGGCTGGCTGTGGGCGATCGGCTCGCACAGCCTCAAGCGCAAGAAGATCAAGCCGGGGCAGAGCGCGGCGAAGGCGCGCAAGCGGCTCGCCACCGTCGTCCGCGAGGACAACCGCTTCATCCTCGCCCGGCTCCCCCTGGTGACCGGGGAGGACGGGCTGCCCGCCGTCGTGCGCGAGGCCGGGGACGGCCGCACCGCCGCCGTCCTCGGCCTGGACAAGGACTCCATCACCGACCTGCTGGCGGACGACCCGCACCTCGCGCCGTTCCTGTCCATCCCGAGCAAGGACAACGGCATCGACATCGAGGGCGTCGCCGCGCACGGCGACCGGCTCTACATCGGCCTGCGCGGCCCGGTGCTGCGCGGCTGGGCGGTGCTGGTGGAGATCCGCCCGGACACCGACCCCGGCGACCCGCGGCGGCTGCGGCTGCTGCCCGTCGGCGACGGCGCGGACCGCTACCGCACGCACTTCCTCGACCTCGGCGGCCTCGGCATCCGCGACCTGTGCCCGCACGGCGACGACCTGCTCGTCCTCACCGGCCCCAGCATGGACCTGGACGGCCCGGTGCGCGTGGTCCGGTGGCCGGACGCGGCGCGCCTGGACGCCGCCGAGATCGTCCCCGCCGAGGAGCTGGAGACGCTGGGCGAGCTGCCCTACGGCGACGGCGACGACCACGCCGAGGGCATCGCGGTGCTGGACGAGCCCGGAACGCGGCTCATGGTCGTCTACGACAGCCCGTCCGCGGCCCGGCTCACCGACGCGGGCGGCGTCCTCGCCGACGTCGTGGACCTCGGGTGAGCGGCCCCGGCTGAGCGGGTCCCGGCCGGCGGTACCCGAATAAGCGCTTGCTTCTGTGTTCTGCTTGGATGGGCCCCGAACCGGCAGAACGCGAAGGGGCAGGGCAGAGCATGATCGAGTGGTCCGACGAAGACCTGATGATCCGGGACGCGGTGCGCGGCTGGATCGACGCCGAGGTCCGGCCGAACCTGGACGCCCTGGAGTCGGGGGAGCTGCCGCCGTACGACCTGCTGCGCGGCCTCTACAAGACGTTCGGGATGGACGAGATGGC
This sequence comes from Spirillospora sp. NPDC047418, assembly GCF_040643275.1. Lineage (NCBI taxonomy): Bacteria > Bacillati > Actinomycetota > Actinomycetes > Streptosporangiales > Thermomonosporaceae > Spirillospora > Spirillospora sp. NPDC047418. Next base: position 3,357 of record NZ_JBEYTW010000034.1, on the reverse strand, counting down.
CCGCTCGTCCTTCCAGTCCCGGATCGCCAGGGAGAAGGCGGGCGAGTCCGGGGAGGGCGAGGAGCGCTCCGGCGGCGGGAACGCGGCGATGACCATGATCCCGGTCATCGAGCTGTGCAAGGTCGCGCCCGGCCTGGTGTCGGCGATGGGCGTCGGGCTCGGCCTCGCCGCCGGGACCATCATGAAGCGCGGCACGCCCGAGCAGAAGGAGCGCTGGGCGCTGCCGCTGCTGACCATGGAGAAGGTCGGCGCCTGGGCGATCACCGAGCCCAACTCCGGGTCGGACGCCTTCGGCGGCATGCAGGCGACGGCGAAGAAGACCGGCGACGAGTACGTCATCAACGGCAGCAAGACCTTCATCACCAACGGCCCCTACGCCGACACGATCGTCTTCTACTGCAAGCTCGACGACGGGCGGGACGCGCGCGACCGCGAGATCCTCACGTTCGTCCTCGACCGGGGCATGGAGGGCCTGGAGCAGAGCAGGCCGCTGCGCAAGATGGGCCTGCACTCCTCCCCCACCGGCGAGCTGTTCCTCAACGACGTCCGCGCCGGGGCCGACCGCCTGCTGTCGTCCGGCTCGCAGGGCGGCAAGGAGTCGGCCAAGCAGAACTTCGTCACCGAGCGCGCCGGCGTCGCGGCGATGGCGCTCGGCGTCATCGAGGAGTGCCTGAAGCTGTCGGTCGAGTACGCCAAGACCCGCGAGCTGTGGGGGCAGCGGATCGGCGACTTCCAGCTCATCCAGCTGAAACTGGCCAAGATGGAGGTCGCGCGGCTCAACGTCCAGAACCTGGTGTTCCGGCACATCGAGATGCAGCGCGCCGGCCGCGCCCCGACGCTCGCCGAGGCGTCGGCGATGAAGCTGTACGCGGCGCAGGCCGCCAGCGAGGTCGCGCAGGAGGCGGTCCAGCTGTTCGGCGGCAACGGCTACATGAGCGAGTACCGCGTCGAGCAGCTCGCCCGCGACGCCAAGTCGTTCCAGATCTACGCGGGCACCGACGAGATCCAGGTGACGCACATCGCGCGCGACCTGCTGTCCCGCTGACCCGGCGCCGTCCGGTCCCGAGGCCGGCGCCCGCCGCGTGCTCCACGGCGCCCGCCGCGAACTTTCGCGGCGGGCGCGCCGTCGAAGAGGTGGGGGGCGGGTGAGGGCGATCGCCCGGCCCCCGCCGAAGGCCATTTCTGGACAGCCGACGATGGGGACTGGATACTCACAGCCATGGACGGTCAGGCCTCATTCCCGGTGAGAGCGTCCGACACGGAACGGGACCGGGCCCTGCGCGTCCTCAGCGACCGCGTGGCCGAGGGCCGGATGTCGAACGACACGTTCGAGCGCCGTGTGGACCAGGTGCTGCAGGCGCGCAGCCAGGCGGAGCTGGCCGGCATCGTGCACGACCTGCCGCCGCAGAACCGCGTGCTCGACCGGCTGACCGGGCTGGTGTCCTCGGTGTCGCAGGTGACGGCGCGGATCGAGGCGGCCTGGCGGGCGCCCCGGCTGCCCCGGTTCATGCTGCCGCCGGCCGACCTGAAGCGGATCGTCGTCGGACGCGCCCCGGCCTGCCAGTTCATCCTCACCGACCTGACCGTCTCCCGGTTCCACGCCGAGATCTACCGGGCCGGCGAGACCTGGATGATCTCCGACCTCGGCTCGATGAACGGCACCCGGGTGAACGGGTGGCGGCTGACCGGCCCGATCCGGCTGCGGCCCGGCGACGAGGTCGGCTTCGGCAACTCCCGCTTCATCGCCGCCGCCCCCTAGCGCACCCCCGCCCCCGCGGCGCCCCCTCGGCGCCCCCGCGGTCCGGGTCCTGCCGGGGGGCTTGACGTATTCGTTAAGAGTCCTTACTTTCTCCTCCAAGTTAGGAAACCTTCTTAACTCGGAGGCGCCGCCGTGTCCACCACCCCCGTCCCGGGGACCCCCAGCCTGCTGCGGGCCATCAACGACCGCGCGGCACTGGAGGCCCTGCTCGCGCGCGGGCCGCTGACCCGGCCGCAGATCTCCGACCTCACCGGCATCTCCAAGCCGACCGCCTCCCAGCTGCTGGCCCGGCTGGAGCAGGCCGGCCTCGTCGTCCGCGACGGGATCCGGGAGGGCCTGCCCGGACGCACCGCCGAGCTGTACCGGATCAACGGCGCCGCCGCCCATGTCGCCGGCGCCGACGTCACCCCGGCGCGGATCCGGGTCAGCGTCGCCGACCTCGCCGGGACGGTCGTCGGCGAGCACACCCTGCCCACCCCCGCGCGCACCGGCGTGGACGCCGTCGCCCGGACGGCCGAGGCGCTCGACGGCGCCGCCGCCGCGGCCGGGCTCGCCCGCGCCGGCCTGGCCCGCGCCGTCATCGGCATCCAGGGCGCCGTCGACCCCGCCACCGGGCGGCTCGGCTACGCCGCGCACATCCCCGGCTGGCACATCCCCGCCCTGGTGGACACGCTCACCGGCGGGCTCGGCATGCCCGTCGCGATCGAGAACGACGTCAACCTCGCCGCGCTGGCCGAGCGGGCCGGCGGCCAGGCCGCCCCCGAGGCGGGAGGCCCCCGCGACTTCGTGCTGCTGTGGGTCGCCGACGGCGTCGGCATGGCGGTCGTGCTGGACGGCGCCCTGCACCGCGGCGCGACGGGCGGCGCCGGCGAGATCGGCTACATGCCCGCGGTGGGCGCGCCGCTGATGCGGGACGTCCGCCGCACCCACACCGGCGGCGTGCACAGCCTCACCGGCGGCGGCGCCGTGCTGCGGCTGATGCGCGAGCACGGCTTCCGGGGCCGCGACGCCGCCACCGCCCTCGGCCGCGCCGCCGCCGACGTCGAGCACACCGGCCGGCGCACCGCCACGGACGCGGGCGCGCGCGCCGAACGGGCCCTCACCGAGCTGGCGACCCGGCTCGGCGCCACCCTCGCCACCGTCGTGGCCGTCATCGACCCCGCACTCGTCGTCCTGACCGGCGACGTCCTGCGCGCGGGCGGGGAACCGCTCCGCGCGCGCGTCGAACAGCACCTGCACAGCCTGACGATCCCGCGTCCCGGGGTGCGGCTCAGCACCGTCGAGGGCAACCCCGTCCTGGCCGGGGCGCTCCAGCAGGCACTCAGGGAGACCCGCGACGAGGTCTTCTCCACCACCGTCCCCTGACCCGTTCCGGAAGACCGCACGCCCTCCCCCACCCCCAAGGAGGACCCAGTGCCCACCACCCCACCACGCCTCGCGGCCGCCCTCGCCGCCGCCGGGCTCGCCCTCGCCGCCGGCTGCACGGCCGGCGGCGGCCCGTCCGGCGGCGGCCCGCGGGCCGGCGCGCCGCCCACGAACGAGGGCGGGCGCGGCTGGAGCGCCCCCCACCCGGTGAAGGCGGTGCAGGACGCCGGAGA